>JBDTSU010000180.1:0-7258 GCA_039930965.1 Betaproteobacteria bacterium | reverse complement strand
CCATCGAGCGCGGTCACCACCGACGAAGATTCTCCCGGGATATTGATCAGGATGGCGGTGGTCGAACCGCCGTACTGCGCGCCGTAATAGATCCCGGCAAGCATGATCAACGCGGACTCCGGCGGCAGCGTGAACGTTGCCGGCAGAAGCATTGCGATGGTCGCCACCGGGCCGATGCCGGGCAACACGCCGATCAGGGTGCCGAGCAGACAACCGATCAGGCAATACAGGAGGTTATTAAGGGTGAGTGCAACGCCAAATCCGAGCGCAAGGTTTGCGAGAAGCTGTTCCATGTCGTCCCTTTAGCCAGAAATGAAGGCGGGCCAGATCGGGAACGGCAACTTCAGGCCATACACAAATATTGCGACCGAACCTGCTGCCAGGATGACGCTGGAAATTGCCGCCTCCTTCCACCGGTGCTCGTGTCCGCCGTAGGATGCAATCACCACCAGCACGATGATAGCGATCACCAGGCCGGCCCATTTGGCGATCAGACCAAAGATGACAAAGCCCAACAGCACCCAGAAAAGTGGCCGCCACGCAAATTTCGCCACGCGCGGTCCCTCGGAGGTCCACGCCTGGGCAATGATGACGATGCCCAGGATGCCCATCATGATGCCGAGCACATAGGGAAAATATCCCGGGCCCATGCGGCTGCCGGTTCCCATCGGGTATTCAAATGCCTTGACGATGATCGCAAAAGCGAAGCCGATCGCCGCGAACATGACTCCCGACCAGAAATCCTTAGGATTCTTCAGCTTCACAGCGTCTCCTCCGAAAAGCGTTGTCGAATTATTGTTGGCTGATTCTACATTAACCGTCCGGTATCAAGCTTATGGACTTCGGCGCCCGCAAAACGCGGAATGGCGCTGTGTGCCGGCCGACCGCCGATGAAGCCCGATCGCGTGTTCGTGATGACGCGGTCGACCCGCAGGCAGCCGTCAGTCGTTACGTCGATTCGGATGCGGTTGCCTAAGCCGAACCTGCCGCGGCGGAACTCGCGTTGAATTCGCGCAGGATGGCCGCGGTATGCTGGCCGGCAGCGGGCAAATCGGTCCGGGTGCCGGGCCGCCAGTCGCCCAGCTGTATCGGCAGCGCCGGGATCATGATTTGCGTGCCGTCGGCAAATGTTACCGGCGTCATGCCCCCAGCGAGCAGATGCGGGTCGTCAAACAGGTCCGCCGGATTCTGCACGCGCGCGAAAGGCAGGCCGGCGGTTTCGCATAACCGCTCCAGTTCGGCCACAGGGTGTTTCTTCAGTAGCCTGGCCACCGTGGGAATCAGCGTTCCCCGGGCCTGGGCGCGCCGGGTATTGGTCGCAAGCGAATCAACCATCAGTTCAGGTTCACCGAGCGCGGCGGTAAAGATTTCCCACTGACGATCGGTGACGACGCCGACAAACAACTGCACGCCGTCGGCACATTCGAATACATCGTAGATACCCCAGGCACGGCTGCCGGCCGACATCGGCTGCAAGGGTTGCCCTGACAGCGCGAATTGCATCATGTGCGTGGACACCAGCCAGGCGGCATTCTCGAACAGCCCGCTCTGCACGTACTTGCCCAGGCCGGTCTGGTCGCGCTCACGCAACGCCGCCAGAATCGCGATCGCGCCGAACATGCCGCCCATCATGTCGTTCACCGGCGCGCCCGCGCGCAGCGGTTTGCCAACCGGGCCGGTCATGAAGGCAAGCCCGCTCTGCATCTGCACCACCTCGTCAAGTGCTGTGCGATTTTCGTATGGACCCGGCAGGAATCCCTTTAACGAGCAATAGATAAGCCCCGGATTGAGCGCGGCCATCGCGTCGTAGCCGAGCCCTTTGGCAGCCAGTCCGCCCGGCCGAAAATTCTCGATGAAGATATCGGCTTTAGCCACGATCCGCTTGGCCGATGCCAGGCCGTCGGTCGAGTCGATATCGAGAATGACGCTTTTCTTGTTGCGGTTGAAGGCAGCGAAAAATCCGGCGCCGGTGTTGGTCAGGTAGCGCGTGGGATCACCGGGCTTGCCGGGTCTTCCCGGCGGCTCGACCTTGATGACCTCCGCACCCAGGTCGGCCAGGATCAGGCCGCAGCTTGGCCCCATGACCATGTGCGAGAACTCGACGACGCGAATGCCGGCGAGCGGCAGCGTTGAAGCAACTGCCGGGGCGCTCATGCCGCCTCGGCATTCATTGCGGCAACTGCAAAATCCGGATTTCGATTGCCGGAAGCGAGGCTCGCATAGCGAAAGCCTTTGTGGACGCCGGCATTGGCCACATAGCCGTAGATCGCTTCACCCGGCAGGCCTTCCAGCAAGACCTGCCTCGCCGCAATCAGCTTTTCAAGGTCGACGCCGGTATCGACGCCCATCGATTCAAGCAAATACACCAGGTCCTCGGTGACGATGTTGCCGGTCGCACCCGGCGCATACGGGCAGCCACCGATTCCTCCCTGCGAGGCATCGAATGTCGTGACCCCGATCTCGAGCGCCGCGATCGCGTTGGCCAGCCCCTGGCCGCGGGTATTGTGCAAATGCGCACCCCCGGCCTTGCGGCCAAGCTCCTGGTGAAGGCGGGTGAACATGCGCCGGACCTGTGCCGGATTGGCGTATCCCACGGAATCGGACAGGCCGACGCTGTCCGCGCCGGACTCCGCAAGACGAACCGCCATCTCCATGACCCAGTCCTCGGATACCGCCCCCTGAAGCGTGCATCCGAATGCGGTGGAAATTCCCACTTCGATTTGCGGCCGCTCGGCGGGTGGCAGGCTGTCACGAAAGCGGCAGACGTGTCCGATCTCCTCGATTGCAACGAGACAACTCTTGTGGACATTGGACTGGCTGTGCGCCTCTGAGGCTGATACCGGCAGGGTGATCTTGCGCGCGCCGGCCATGATCGCGTTTTGCACGCCGCGCAGGTTAGGCGCCAGGGCCAGCACGGTGATGCCGGGGATTTTCAACGCTTCGCGCACCACATCCGGCGCATCGGCCATTTGCGGGAGCAAGGCCGGCGGCACAAATGAGGCGACTTCGATTTCGCGCAATCCCGCCGCTGCCAATGCGCGTATCCAGCGGTGCTTGACGGCGGTCGGCATGGCGCGCTTGATGCTTTGCAGCCCGTCGCGCGGGCCGACTTCACTGATGAGTACCGATGTCATGCGGGTCTCCTGTGACGGGTTGCACCGCGGCGCAGCCGCCGGCGCCCTTGACGCCTGGCGCGATGTTCCGTACGATAGAACATCATTCTGAAAAAGAATAGACCGCAAACGCGCGACTGTCAAGCCTGGCCGCGCCCGACTGGAGGACTCAACATGCCACGCAAGGCCGCACAACCCTCACGGGCCGACGACGACGCCGCACCCGGTGGCGCGGCGGCGGTGGATCGGGCCCTCACGGTGCTGAAGGCTTTCCACGCCGGGGATTCGACGCTTACGCTTGCCGAATTATCGCTTCGCACCCGGCTCTACAAGAGCACCGTGTTGCGCCTGCTCGCGTCACTTGAACACGGCAAATTGATCCAGCGCGTGGCCGATGGCCGTTACGGCGTGGGACCGGAAGCGGCGCGCTTGCACGCGATCTATTCCCGGGCATTTTCGCTGGAGAGCCTGGTCATGCCGATTCTCGATGGACTGGTCGAGCGCACTCGCGAGAGCGCCGCCTATCACGTCCGCCAGGGCGACCGGCGGCTATGCCTGTACCGCGTCGATTCGCCCTTGCCGGTGCGGGACAATATCCGCGTTGGTGATCTGCTGCCGCTGGCCCGCGGCGCGGGCGGCCGGGTCTTGTCGGCGTTTAGCGGGGCACGCGGCAAGATCCATGCGCGGATTCGGCGCGACGGCTTCGCGGTCATGGCCGGCGATCGCGTCCCGGAACTGGCGGGGATTTCCGCGCCGGTGTTCGATGCAGCCGGACAATTGGTGGGCGCGATCACGCTGACCATGCCCACGCCGCGGCTGAATCAAAAGGCGGTGGCGCCGGTGATCGACGCCGCGCGGCAACTGACCGCCGCGCTGGGCGGCGGCGCATGACGCCGCGCGCGGCGCGGCACCACTGACCGCGACGGCTATTTCAACAGCCCCATCCGCTTCGCCATTTCGGCATAGACCCTGGAGCGCTCCGCCATGAAGGCCGGCATCTTGTCGTAGGTGATGTCGGTGAGCTCGAAGCCACCATCGGCCATGCGCTGGCGGAATTCCGGGTCGCGATTAATTTCGCTGAACATGTCGGAGACCTTTTTGCGCATTTCCGGCGTCGATGATTTTGGCAGGGCAATTCCGCGATAAGCGCCGTCCACCCAGTCGATGCCGAGCTCCCGGAAAGTCGGCACGTCCGGAAACTGCGGATGGCGTTTTTCAGTGGCGACGGCGAGCATCCGCGTCTTGCCCTTTTGCGAAATCGCCAGCGGCACGTACGACATCGCCAGGTCGACGTGTCCGCCCAGCAGCGAGGCGACCAGGTCGCCGGTGCCTTTGAAGGGCACATAAATGGTCTTGATGCCGGCCGTGGAATTCAGGCGTTCCGTGGCAAGATGATTGGCCGAATTGGTACCGGAGCCCGCGATCGAAATGCTGCCGGGCTTGGCCTTCGCCGCGTCGATCAGGTCCTGATAGGTCTTGAAAGGCGATTCGCTCCTGACGACGATTGCATCGGCCGTGTAATGGTAGAAATAGACATTGGCAATATCATCCGTCTTGTACTGGACGGTGCCCTCCATCGGCTGCAGGACGATGTGCGGAAGATTGGTGCTCATCAATGTGTAGCCGTCGCCCGGAAAGGTATTGGTCTGCGACCAGGCCAAAGCGCCGCCGGCACCCGGCTTGGATTCGACGATAAGGTCCTGACCGAACTTCTTCTTGTACACCTGGCCCTGCAGCCGCGCGCCGATGTCGGATTCGCCGCCGGGGGCAAACGGAATGATGTAGCGGACCGGTTTGTCGGGGTAGGCGGGCTGCACAGCCTGGGCGGCTGCCGGTCCGGATAGCAAGGCAATTGACGCAATGGTGAGAACGGTCATGGTGCGTTTCATTTTTTCCTCCAGTATCAATTCACGGTTATAGCCGCAACTCTCTCGTATCGCCGCAACTTTCTTATATCGCCGCAGCGATGGCTTTGCCCACGTCCTGGGTGTTTGCGTTTCCACCCATGTCGCGCGTCAGCGGCCCCTCCACCAGCACGGCTTCAATCGCCCGCACGATAGCATCTCCCGCCGCTTTGTGCCCGAGGTGTTCCAGCATCATCGCGCCGCTCCAGATCTGGCCGATCGGGTTGGCGATGTTCTTGCCGTAGATATCCGGCGCGCTGCCGTGCACGGGTTCAAAGCAGGACGGAAATTCGCGTTCGGGATTCAGGTTTGCGGACGGCGCAATGCCGATCGTGCCGGTGCAGGCGGGGCCCAGGTCGGAAAGGATGTCACCGAACAGATTTGATCCCACCACCACGTCGAACCAGTCCGGATGCTGGACAAAATGCGCAGTAAGGATGTCGATGTGATATTGCGAAGTGAGAATCGCCGGGTACTTCGCCGCCATTTCCCTGAAGCGCTCGTCCCAGTACGGCATGGTGATGGCAATGCCGTTCGACTTGGTGGCGGATGTCACGTGCTTCTTCGGCCGGGTCATCGCCAGCTCAAAAGCGTATTTTAGGATGCGGTCGACGCCGCGCCGAGTGAAGATGGTCTGCTGCATGCACATCTCGTGCTCAGTGCCGCCGTACATGCGCCCGCCGATCGACGAATATTCACCTTCGTTGTTTTCGCGCACCACCCAGAAGTCGATATCGCCCGGCTTGCGACCGGCCAACGGCGATGGCACGCCCGCCATTAGCCGCACCGGCCGGATATTTGCGTAGAGCTGGAATTCGCGCCGGATCGGCACCAGCAGCCCCCACAGCGAAACGTGATCGGGCACCGTCGGGAAACCAACCGCGCCCAGATAAATCGCGTCGTGATGACGAATGCTGCTCAGACCGTCATCGGGCATCATCTTGCCGTGCGCGGCGTAATAGTCGCAACTCCACGGCTTTTCATCGAACTGAAAGCCGATGCCGAACTTGCGACCGGCCGCTTCAAGGACCCGCATGCCTTCAGGTACGACCTCCTTGCCTATCCCGTCACCCGCAATGACGGCAATCCTGTATGGGTTCACGCGCTGCTCCGGCCAAATTGCGACAGGGTCGTTTTACCACGTGAACCCATGACAATCCTTGACTTCGTGCAGGTTCGCCTGGCGCGATGCTGCAAGGCAGCGCATTCTCGCCGCTGGCGCCACCGGCTTCACCCTGCGGACTTGCGTTGGTTGCCGGCTCACCCCGCCGGCGCGCTAGCCGCATCACGTAAAATGCCACGTCAACGGGCGCGGCCGTTCCATGCCTCCGATCGCCACACTTACCGGGTCTCCATGCCAAACTCGCCTCCCGCCACGCCGTCCCCAGCCTTCATCGCCTGGACGCCTGCGCTGTTTGTCATCCTGTGGAGCACCGGTTTCATCGGCATGCGCTACGGCACGCCGTTTGCGGAACCGTTCACGTTCATGATGTGGCGAATGGCCATTGTGGTCTCGATCCTCGGCGTGATCGTATTGGCGACGCGTGCACCGTGGCCTGCCAGTCTCGCTGAAGCGGGCCACATCGCGGTTGCCGGCCTGCTGGTGCACGCCACCTACCTGTGCGGCGTTCTTTACGCGATCAACCTGAAACTTCCGCTGGGTTTCGTCGCGCTGCTCACCGGCCTGCAGCCGATCCTGACGGCCGTTTTCGCCAATCTTTTTTTGCACGAAAAGCTGAATCTCCGCCAATGGATCGGCATGGCGCTGGGACTCGGCGGCGTGGTGCTGGTGGTCATGAGCAAATTCACGCTCGGCCATGTCAATGCGCCGGCGCTGGTCTCGGCCGGCATCGCGCTGCTGGGCATCACCTTCGGCACGCTTTACCAGAAGCGCCATTGCTCGCACATGGACCTGCGCACCGGCGGCGTCATCCAGTTTTCCGCGACGGGTCTGGTCATGCTCCTGCTGGCGATGGCGGTGGAAACCCGCCAGGTGCAGTGGACCGGCCAATTCATTTTCGCGCTGTTCTGGCTGGCCGTCGTCCTCTCGATCGGCGCCATCAGCCTGCTCTACCTGATGATCCGGCGCGGTGCGGCGTCCCGGGTGGCCAGCCTTTTCTTCCTCACGCCGTCGGTTACGGCGATCATGGCGTTCGGATTATTTGACGAATCGCTGACGGTGTCGGCAGTGGCGGGATTGCTGGTCACCGCAGTGGGGGTGGCGCTGGTGATGCGATCGCC
>JBDTSU010000179.1:0-7260 GCA_039930965.1 Betaproteobacteria bacterium | reverse complement strand
GCCCGCACACCATCATCGCAGAGATTAGCAGAACCTGGTTTTCTGCCATTGAGGCGGGTCAGGAAATCCAGACCGCTGATCCAAACTGATGCGGCGCAATCGATCTCCAATCAGTCAGGGCGGCTCGCGAGGGCCAATGGGCTCGATCGTCCTTTTTTGCCCTGTTCAGCCGGACGGATTGTCCGGACGCGGGCTCTCTCGACCGGATTGTCGGGACAAGCATCCCTTCGTCCTACATCAATGCAAGGTGGTGTCCTCTCCCCCGCCACCGACATTGGCGTCAAATTGGCACCCAGCAGCGTGTTTCACACGAGCAATCATTCGACAATTGAACGAAAGCCAAATCCATGAGACCCGGGAAAATTGTTCAAATCCTCGATGAACTGGCCGAGTAGGCGCGCAATGACGAGGCGGCCTATCGTACGGCAGCCAAGTATGCCAGCGATCGGACGTTAACCGCCTACGCTGTGTCGTGCGCCGTCGTTTGCAGCGAACGTGCCGACGAACTTGAGGACATCTCGATTCTCTATCGCACCGGACGCAGGCCTCTGCGGCAATTTTTTCTGGTACCCATGGCGCGGGCCTGGGCGTGGCTGGCAACCTGCTGGCGCGAACGCGACGACTTCGAAATTGTCGACGCCTGCAAACGCCGCGAAGATGCCTCGTTTGACAGCTACCAGCAGGCGTTGGGACTGCCCATCTCGGGCAACCTGCGCATGGTGTTGCAGTATCACGTCGGCGCCATCAAACGGCGCCAGATGGGATTCCGCCACCTGCGCCACGACCTCTCGCTCCGCGAGCACGGCGGTGCGCCGGCCATTGCCCGGGATTTCGGCGTGTCAAGAACCTGAGCTGTCGCCGATACGCGTGACCGGCCGCGCCCCGCCATCACCTGTCCGTGATATCCCCTGCCGGCCGAACGGCGTCACCTCACGAGCAACGAGTAGGTGAGCGCCTGTGAAAGCCCCGGCAACTCGCCACCAAAATTGAGTACATGCCGCCCGGGACTGAGTGGCCGCAGCATGACGTAATAACCATTGGCGGCGGAAGGAAAGATTCGGTACAGTGGTTTAGCGAGAGCACCCATGTCGAAGCATTGCTTCGTGCTTTGGCGATGCGTGGCGAGATCCTTGATGCGGCGGCCGTCCAGATCAAGGACCAAATTGGAAGGTTGGTCGGTTACGGATTTCGCGGACTTGATATACGTGGCACAACATGAACGACAGGCCTGTCCGTCGCCGGTGCCGGGCATGACGACGTAGTTGATCAGGGGAAAGAAAACGAATTTATCGCGCGGTATTTCGCAGGTTCTTTGCGTGCGTTTGCTTCCATAGGTACCAGCCAGAAACCAGACCGGGCCGTTCTGTCCGAGATGACAATTCTTCCCCGTACGGTCCGCAACCGGACTGTCGGATTGATCAAATGAGCCGGCCCATTGCCACCACGCCTTTGACCAGTCGGCTTGCGAAATACCGGCAACAGGCTCTGTCGGCGGAACCGAAATACTGGTTTGAGCGATGCTCGGCGACAAGACGGCAAGGTAAGCGGCGGATAGGAAAATGAACCGATTCAGTCTGTTCGTCTTTGCGGCTTTGGACATGGTCGTCTCATTGATAGTCGAGCGTTGGAACCTGAGGATCCCATCAGGGTACAGCCTGGCTGCCCAGTTCATTCAGGCAAACCGCGATCCACTGTTTGGTGAGTTTTTCCTGCAGGGAATTCTGGCTGAGGCGCTCCGACAGCGCGTGGAAATCGACGCAGTCGAGTTCCTGGTCCTGGTTGAAGCAGGAAAACACGTAAGTGATCTTGCCGGTGTGCGGATCGCGCTGCGGTTGCAGGCATTGCGCGCAGATCTCTTTCATCATGCATTGCATCGGCGAATTGATCGAGCCGATGGCGAAGTGGTGCGGCTTCATGTGCGCCTTCAGCACGTCGTGGCGGGCGCGCCCCACCGCCGACATCATCCGGTCCGAGCCGATGGCGATGAGGCGATCGGCGTCCTCCATGCGCAGCGCGGGCGGCCCGAGCCGGCCTGACGCGTAGGCCTCCATGGCCTGCACGATGTTGCCGACAAAACTCCGGTCCTGCGGCCGGCCGGGCGTGAAGCCGGGCAGTTCGTCGCAGCACCAGATGATGACGTCGGCGGCGGCCTCGATGTCGGCCACTTTGTAGCGGTCGATGACTTTCTTGTAGCCGGCAAAATAGAGCACTTTCGAGCCGGCCGCGCGGAACGCCTGGCCGATCGAAAACAGCACCGCATTGCCGAGCCCGCCGCCGACCAGCACCACGGTCTCGTTGGGCGCAATGTGCGTGGGGGTGCCGGTCGGCCCCATCAGTACCACCGGTTCGCCCGGCCTCAGCAAGGCGCAAAGATCCGATGAGCCGCCCATTTCCAGCACGATGGTGGAAACGAGGCCCTGCGCCGGGTCGGTCCAGGCGCCGGTCAGGGCAAGGCCTTCCATTTGCAGGCGCGTGCCGCGTGCCATTTGCGAAAGCGTCTCGTAGTTCTGCAGCCGGTAGAACTGGCCGGGACGGAATTTGCGCGCCGCGAGCGGCGCGCGCAATACCACCTCAACGATGGTGGGCGTGAGGCGCTCGACGCGCTCCACGGTGGCGATCAGGTCGCGCGCGAGCGTGCCGAAAAATTCGGCATCGGTGCCCTTTCCCGCCGGCGGCACCTTCGCCAGTACCCGCGAGACGACCGGAAAGCCTTGCTTGGCGCTGCCGAGGGCTTTCACCACATTGCCGAAAAAGGACGGGTGCAGATCGCCGAAAAACGACACGAATCGCCCGTCAACCTGACGTGAAAGCAGCACGTCGGCCCGTTCGGGCTTGGAGATCGAGAATTCCGGTTTGACCGGCTGGCCGTCTTCGTCGCAGGCCTTGAAGTATTTGCCGTCCAGGTGGAAATGCTGCGGGTGCTCGCGCGCGAGCACGGTATTGGGCGAGGTGCCGGCAGCGATGAAAATGGTGTGGGCGGGAAGGTGGTACGGGCCCACCGGCAAGGGCGTGCCGTCCGCGGCCTGGCGCGGCGTGGTGAAGTTGATGCCGCGCACGGCGCCATAGTCGTCGACATCGATATTCAGTGGCGTGACGCCCTCGCTGAAGCGGATGCCTTCCTCCAGCGCCTTCTCGACTTCCTCGTGATTCAGCGTGTACGAGGGGCTGTCGACCAGGTGGCGGCGATAGGCGATGGTGGCCCCGCCCCAGCTTTGCAGCAGTTCGATGATGCGCGGCTCGCGTGTTTCGGCGGCGGCGAGGGCGCGCTCCGCGCGGATGGCGCGGGCATGCGCGAGGAATTCCTCGGCGATCTCGCGTTCCTCCGGGTTCCACGCGTCGCGCACGGCATCTTCGCCTTTTTCCGCGGCAAGGGCTTCATAGCGCTGCAGGAATTTTTCCGCCTGGATCGGGTAATAGGCGAGCGCCTCGGTGGCGGTGTCGATGGCGGTCAGCCCGCCACCGATGACGATCACCGGCAGGCGCACTTGCATGTTGGCGATGGAATCGGTCTTGGCGGCACCGGTGAGCTGCAGCGCCATGAGGAAATCCGAGGCGGCGCGCACGCCGCGCGCGAGGCCGTTGGGAATGTCGAGCACCGTCGGCTTGCCCGCGCCCATGGCCAGCGCGATGTGGTCGAAGCCCATCGCGAACGCATCGTCGGAGGTGAGCGTGCCGCCGAAACGCACGCCACCGAACAGCGCGAATTCATTGCGGCGCTCGAGCAGCATGCGGATCAGCCTGAGGAAGTTTTTGTTCCAGCGGACGGTAATGCCGTATTCCGCGACCCCGCCGAAGCCGGCCATGACCCGGTCTTCCAGCGGCTCATACAGTGAATTGACATCTTCGATCGGCTCGAATCCGGGCGACGAACGTCCGCGCGAGGCGCCCAGCCGCGAACCGTCGGCGCGCACACCGGACATCGTTTCCGGCAGGGGCTCGATCTTCAGGCCGTCGATGCCGACTACGCTGTGCCCGTCGTTCATAAGGTTATGCGCCAGGGCGTAGCCGGCCGGTCCCATGCCGACCACCAGCACGCGGTAGCCACTCGCCGCGCGCGGCAGCGGCCGCTGCAGGTTGAGCGGATTCCAGCGCGTGAACAGCGAGTAGATCTCGAAACCCCACGGCAGTTCGAGCACATCCTTGACGGTGCGCGTTTCCGCTTGCGGGATGTTGACCGGCTCCTGCTTCTGGTAAATGCAGGACTTCATGCAGTCATTGCATATGCGGTGACCGGTGCCCGCCACCAGCGGGTTATCGATGGTGATGACGGCGAGCGCCGAGATGGCGTGGCCGGTGGCCTTCAGGGTATGAAATTCGGAAATCTTCTCTTCCAGCGGACAACCCGCGATGGTCACGCCGAACGGACTCTTCTTGAACGCGGTCTTGCCGTCGGTGCCGGGTTTCTCTTTCAGGCCGGTGGAGCAGGAATCCTTGCCCTGGTTGTGGCACCAGATGCAGTAGTTGGCCTCGGCGAGTGCGCCCTTGAGATCGGTGCCCGGATCGGTCAGGGCAAAGCCGTTACGGCGACGGATGTGTTCGGGCTTGATGGTGAAGGTAGTGACCCCCTCCGCCTGCGTTTTTTTGGCGTGTGGCACCAGGTTCTGAAAATCGAGCTTGGACGGCGCTTTGAACAGCACGCCGGCGTGGTTGCGCTCGCGGCCGGCGGTGGTGTGCACGGCCCAGGCGGCATAGCGCAGCGCAAGGTCGATCGCCGCTTCGTTGGTTGGCTCATCCTTGAGCCAAGCCTCCACCTGTTCGGCGTAGGCAAGTTCACTGAAGGCACGTCCGAAACGGACCGCCAGTTCGGCTTCCAGCGCGGCGCCGTCGAACGCTGCCGCCGCATCGGCCTTGTATTTGGCCATCGCCTTGCGCTGCACGAACTGGCGCTTCACGGTGTAGAGCGGGGCCAGTTCCTGGTGGCGGCCGGTGAGGGCCAGCACCTCATCGGCAATGCCGAAGAGTTGCGAGATGAAGCGGTCCAGGTGCGGGGCCACCTCGAGGATGAGGGCCGATTCGTCTTTCTTTGGCAGGGCGGCAGGATCGGCGCGGCCGGCCGCGAAGCGCCCGGCGAGGGCATCGTCGGCGACAGCAAGGTGGGCAACAAAGGCGGCGTCGAGCTTGAGCAGTCCTTCGCGCGCGTAGAGATCGGGGAATTCGAGGTCGAAGGCAAGTTTCAATGGCATTGGATGGATCCGTGACGCCCGCGAATGTCCACAAGGGCCATGCCGGGCACGCGTTTATCGGCGTGGCGCCGTTTGAAAATCTCCCGCGTTCACCGGGAGAAAGGGTTGCTGGAAAAGCGGTGGTCACGCTTCCAGGCACTGCAGCTTTTCTTTCAACCGCTCCCACCGGCGTAAATCGGGCGGGCCACGCGTCGTCGCCATCGGCCCGCGCCTGCCCCATTCGGCGCTAAGCACGGCAAGGTGCTCTCCGGAGCGTTTTATGAGGAGCCTTTCACATGCGCGCGGCCGATCGATGCAAGCCTTCAAATTATAGAGGAAACGATGCGGCCCCCCCGGTACGCCAGGGTTCGCGCCGGGGCAAAGTGCGCTGTGTACGTTGGCGCACAGTCGGTGATCGGCAAAAGACGCTAAAAATAATGCAGTATCCGGGTGTGTGTCATACGGCCACCGCCCGGTCGTCCGCGAAAGCACCCGGGTTCAATCACGTGGCGCGAATGAATCGCACGCTGATGGCAATCAACGGCGGGAACTGCCGGGGAAGGACGCTGCAATTGAAGACAGGACGCATGGCATGACCTACTGTATCGGTGTGACGCTTGACGAAGGCATGGTGTTCGCTTCGGATTCACGCACCCACGCGGGCGTGGACAACATCGCCAAGTTCTGCAAGATGAACGTGTTCGAGCGGGAGGGCGATCGCGTCATTGTGCTGCTGAGCTCCGGAAATCTCGCCGGCACCCAGGCGGTGATCGGCATATTGAACCAGCGCTGTGCCGCCGCCGAACGCACCCCCAGTCTCTGGAACGCGGCGACGATGTTCGACGTCACGATGCTGGTGGCGGACGCGATGCGCGACATTGAACGGCGCGACGGCGAGTACCTGGAACGCAGCGACCTCAGCTTCAATGCCTCGTTCATCGTCGGCGGGCAGATCCAGGGTGAAGCACCGCGGCTGTTCCGCATCTACGCCGAGGGAAACTTCATCGAGGCCGGCCTCGATACGCCGTTCTTCCAGACCGGCGAAACCAAGTACGGCAAACCGATCATCGACCGCGTGATTACCCGCCATACCCCGCTGGCCGACGCGGCAAAGTGCGTGCTGGTGTCATTCGATTCCACCATGCGCAGCAATCTGTCGGTGGGTATGCCGATCGACCTGATCTGCTACGAACGCGACAGCCTCACGGTGCGCAAGCGGCGCCGTTTCGATCATGGCGACGCCTATTTCACCGCTCTCAGCCGCGCCTGGGGCGAAGGCACGCGCCAGGTGTTTCGCCAGTTGCCCGATCTCGGCTGGTAACGAATCAAACCCGGCAACTTGATCTTCAAACCCGCATCTTGATCAACGGAGAAACAGCATGCAAATTCGCGTCGGCTTTGAAATGATCTACGACTGTCCGCAGCCCACGCCGATGATATTCAACGTCAACGTCCATTTCACGCGTGTCGCGGATCTCGTCGGCCGCGAGGCGCTGACCATCGAGCCGCCGCTGCCGATCGACGCTTACCGCGACAGCTTCGGCAACTGGTGCACCCGTGTCGTCGCCCCGCAGGGCCGCATGCGCGTTTCCGCCGATGCGATCGTCAACGACAGCGGCCAGCCCGACGTGATCGCGCCGGGCGCGCGGCAACTGGCCGTGGCGGACCTGCCCGAAGACACGCTGCTGTTCCTGCTCGGCAGCCGCTATTGCGAAACCGACCGGCTGTCGCAGGTGGCGTGGAATCTGTTCGGACAGACGCCAACCGGGTGGGACCGCGTGCAGGCCATCTGCGACTACGTTCACCGGCACATCACCTTCGGCTACGAACATGCGCGCATGACTCGCTCGGCGTACGAGGCCTATTACGACAAGACCGGCGTCTGCCGCGACTATGCGCACCTGGCCGTGGCGTTCTGCCGGTGCCTCAATATCCCGGCGCGCTACTGCACCGGCTACCTGGGTGAGATCGGCATGCCGCCACCCTACGGCACCATGGACTTCGCTGCCTGGTTCGAGGCCTACCTCGACGGCCGCTGGTACACGTTCGATGCGCGCAATAACATCCCGCGTATCGGCCGGGTGCTGATCGCGCGCGG
>JBDTSU010000178.1:0-7303 GCA_039930965.1 Betaproteobacteria bacterium | reverse complement strand
GCGCATCCATGGCCGCTTTCACATACGCGACCAGCGCCTTCTCGGCTTCCTTGATGGCCTCGGCCTGGTCCTTCGTGACGATGGTGAATTCTTTCCCGTGCTCCTTGGCCTTGACCACGCCGTCGTTCATCTTGGCCAGGTTCGCCATGAGTTTTTCGGTGACGCTGCCTTTTTGAAAGTCGTCAACGATCCCCGCCATGGCGTCGTTGCGTGCTTCGTCGATCAGCCCGATTTTTTTATAGGCGGCGGCGATACCGGCGGCCGTGTTGGTGCCGGCCGCTTTCAAGTCGTCCCATCCCTGCATCACCAACGCGTTACCGGCCACCAGCTGGCCGCTCATAATCAGGGCCGCGCCCCCCGCGATCCTGCCGAAAGCGAACATGGTCTGTCCGGCGCCCCGGATCGCTTCGTCGATAATGCGGAAGATCGACACAATCGTCGCGCCGGCCGCGCCGATGCTGGTGGTGACAATCGACCACGTTGAGCCGAGCCAGCGAATCGCGTCAATGGCCATGGCCAGCGCGATGGCGCTATTCACGGCCCAATCGCGAATGGTGTTCTCGGCGGCGAGTTTTTTCGCCGACGCGGTCATTCCGTCAGTGCCCTTGATCACGTCCATATAGGTGTTCACCAGCGCGGTGAGTACCGGCACGCCTTCGCCGATGATGCTGCGCCAGGCGCGCTCCGAATTCATCTGCAGCTCGACCAACTGATCGCCCAGCCGGTCGGCCGCTTCGGCCTCTTCGTCCGTGACGGTGGCGGACAGCTTGCGGGCGTCGGCAATTTCGGCGACGACGCGATTCATCTCGCGGCCGGACTTGCCGAACAGTTGCTGCATGACGTTGTTTTTTTCCAGCCCATCGGCGTACTTGGCGACCGAGCGCGCCACCAGCTCGAACATTTCATCGGGCTTGAGGCCCTTCAGCTGCGCGGTGGAAATGCCGATCGCGGCCAATGCCTGCGCCGACGCGCTGGCCGGGTCGCGTGCCTCAAGCGCCGCCTTGCTGACCTTGAACATCGCCGCGGCGACGCTATCGAGGCCGAGCCCGGCCATGCGTGCCGGCGCCTCGAATTTCGACATGGCGGACGCGGTGACGCCGGCCTCCTGGCCCAGGTCTTTCATGCGGGCGGTGGCGTCGATGGAATTCTTGATGAAGTTGATGGCCCAGCCGACCGACAGGCCGATGCCCAATACGCCGAGCGCGTTCTTCGCCATGTTCACCGAGCGCTCGACCGACGTCATGGCCTGGCCGACCACGCCGCGCACCTTGCCCATGTCCTCGGTCAGGCGGGCAACATTTGCCCTCATCTCGATTTCAAGAGAGCCGGCGATCACGTCTTCTCTCCAGAGGCTTGCTTTTCAAGTTCCGAGATCCGCTGTTCCAGCCGGTTGGTTATCGCCACGACCTTTGCCGCCATGTGGTTGACGGTAATCATTACTGCGGCTGAGAACAATGCCCGCTCCGATTGGGTATAAGGTATTTTTTCCTTCGCGCCAGGCGCGGCTCGGATCTTCAGCTTCTCCGCTTTGATTAGGCGCTCGATCTCGGATTGATCAAGCAAGGTCATCGAGGGGGGCGAGCTGCTCACCGGGGGCCATGGCGCAAGCCGCGGGTCGCGATTGTCAGTGCTCATAGTCTGTTTTCCTCTTGGCATGTGGCCTATAGCGCGGGCCGCGCGCAGGCAGAAAATAACTACGTGTCGCGCGCGGCCACCCACAACATCACGCGGTCGGTGTGAAGTACTCATACACAGGCAACCTGGTACCGCGATCGGCGTCGATAAAGAAAATTTCCAGTTTGTCGCCCGTGACGACTATCTGCGGCACCAGCGCCTTCACTCGAAACGCCCAATCGCGGTATTTTTCCGGTTCGCAAAAGTCGCCAACCGTCAAGGCGCGACTGGCCAGGCGATCGGACATTTGGATCAGTGCCCGCGCCGCCTCCTCCAGTTTTCGTGCAATCCTGGTGGCTAGCTCTCGATCATTCATTCGAGACTCAGCTCAACATCACGCCGTCGCGTTTCCGTACGCCACGTGCGCAGCATCCCGCACCAGCGTTTCGCCGCGACTTTCGCACAACACCGTCACCATGTTTTTCACGAAGTCGTCATTCTTCAGCCCGACGACTACATTCACACCTTCACGGTCTGCCCACGACACACCGCTGGTCGGTGCAAAAGCAAGGAGTTTCCCGGCAGCGACGGCCGGCACGGCAACCACGCGCGACGCCAGGTTCGCCGGCAGACCGAGATAGGTGCCACCGCCCGCCGCCTTGACGAGTTGCATCGTGAGAAAGTCGCCTGGATTAAGCGCGACAATAATATTGCTGCCGCCGACGTTGGCAATGTACGCCGCAATGCGTGCGACGCTGTCGCCGAGCGGTTCGCCGGCAACCGGTACGAACGCGGTGAAATTTCCGATGGCAGTCAACGTCGCGTAGACGGACAAGTCGACTTTATCGAGCAGGCCTCCTCTCAGGATTGCGTCGAGTAGGCCTTGCAACTCGGTCACGTCAGCCAGGATCTGCTTCGACGCGTCCAACCAATGAGCAAATGTGGCCATTTCGAGCGTCACCGGCACCGTTACGACTGAAGACCGCGGCTTCGTCGCCCCCTCAGCGACGACAGCCGCTGCGTTCCCATCCGGCACCTCGTACGAAACGCGGATATACGTCAGCGAATTGGCCGTCACGGGTCGGGAGGGCAATAAATTAATCAAGCGCTCGATCGGCGGACGGTAGCCCGAGACCAGGCCCCCATTCTGCGGCGGTGGATTGAGCGTGTCCGTCGTAATCGGTGCAGCGAGCGCCTTGATCGACACGGGCAGGATAGCTTGCACATTGGTCGCCGATTGCATGGCGGCGCTTATATCGGTTGCACATTTTCCAAGACCAAGGAATTGACCTGACCCTCCAAAGTTACCTTGGCCAGCATTACCATATTTCGACATTTTGATGAGCTTTTGCTGCACGGCACTGAGCTCGTTCTCCAGCCCGCCCTGGCGATTGCCGACGTCGAAGAGCGCCTGCTTGGTCATTTTCTCCAGGTCTTTTCCCAGATCAGCACGAAGGCTCTCAATCGCACTTTCAGTCGAGCGCTTTAGCGCCGCGAAGTCGACCGGGACGTCGGCGTTCACACAGCCGGCGCGATCGCGCGTGAGGGATTCGCCGTAAGCCAACAACCCGATACCGAAGGCTTTGGGCAGGGCGATCGTGATGGCGACCGCGGCGAGTGCGAACGAAATCGCTCGACTCATGATTTTTTCATGAAATTTCATGGTGTTCCTTCGAAAGAGGAAAAGATAGCCACGCTCGCAGCGTGCGAGTCGGACCATCGAAAACGAACTGGGGTTACTCGTTTTTTCCTCGGCAGCGCTAGACGTGCCGTCATCGGCAGCGCTACAGCATGCCGGTCCGATAGCGCAAGACGTATCGGTGAAATGCAGCCCAACAGCGCATGGCATGAAGGGCTTTGAAAAGAGACGTGCTGTCGCGACCGTCTTCACTACCCGATTTCCACGACAGCGCGATCGTAACACACAAATAAAAAGAAAATCAAGCATTCAATTCATCGGCGCGCGGCCTTTCCGCCGCAAAAAAGCGTTCAATTCATTTTCCGAGGTTCGATGACCGGCACGCTTCCAGCCGGCGCCAACACGCTCGCAATGGGAGCTTCGGCTTTGTACAGAATTCGGTTGTCATCCGGCGCAGCACCGCTCGTGGCCAGTGCAGCCGTCACAGTCATCCCGTCGTTATTTATCACCAGGGTCATCATGCCGCCCTCTACGAGGCGCTTCTCCAGCGCACCGGCAACCTTCGGATCCAGCAACGGCACCACGGCAGCGGCCATTTTTTGGATCGCGGCCAATGCGGCCTTCAGTGCGAGGTGAATCGCGGTGTTCGCGTCAGGTGTTTTATCGTGGTCGATCATGCTGCCTCCTGGTCGGTCAATTGAAATTCGGTTTTACCGCTCGCGCCCTCTGCTACCACCCCCCCGTCACTATTTCGCGCTGGTGAACGCGAGCCTTGGAGCCGGTACTGCTTTGAAAGCCGTGGAGGATTCGACCTACCCCCTGGGCGGGTGAGTTTGCCGCCTGGTTGTCGCACGCGGCGCGCTTGGAACAAAATTGCGATTCGGACGACGTTTTTTTTTCATAACTTTCTCGGTGCGCGCGAGGAGTCGGCATTGCTTTCGGCTTTTTCCATCGCACTGACGAATGCATCAACGCCTCCTTTTGTAAGCTGGTTTGGACTGTGCTGTGCTGGGTTGTGCTGTGCTGAGAAGCTGTCAGCCCACCTGACAGGTGGCTTACTGCTAACCTGCGGCTTAGCTGTCTGCTTACTTTCAGCACCAGAGCTGGCGCGCTTCTCGGCGGATTTGCGGTCCCGGTTAATCTTCGCTGCGCTCGCTTTTCCCCCGGCACTTTGCCGTTCCCGACGGTCGTTCAGGCGCGCTTTGTACGCGTCGAGTTCGGGGCAGATAATGCGGTCACCATCGACTCGAAAAAAGAACATGACGTTCGGTGTCAGTGCGGCGTCGATTTCCGCGCGCGTGTAGCCCAGGAGGCGCGCAAGCAAGGCGGGATCGGCCGGCACCGACGAGTTATGCCAACATTCGAGTTTCATTGACCAGGTCAGACCGCGCTCGGCCAGGCACATCAAGCGATACGCCATCGCCGCTAGGATGAATGCGGCGTACTCCTGATAAGCCGGCGGCGTTCGATCCTGATTGTCGTTGGTTTCGCCCATCGGGACACGACTACGCCGCCGCGCCGGCCAGCGTGAGCGCGACGGTTTCGGCCACGACGGCGCAACGATCCGGGTCCACGACGATTTGGCCAGCGTGCTTGCCTATGGCACGAGCTGCGACGAACGCCTCGCGATGCTTGCGAAGCGCCCAGAGCATGCTGGTTTCGGACACATAAATTCGCTTGGGCGAATTTTCGTCATAGAGGATTGACGGCGAATAAAAGGTGCCGAAAACGGGTTTGAACACCACTGGTGGCACCGCTTCGACTGATTGTTTGTGGCTGGACTTCGTTGCCATTTGACACTCCCGATCTGTCGGCGTTTCCTCTGCGAATCTCGCAGAGGTCCCGACGCCGAAACGCGTGCAACTGCGCGCGTCGGAGTGATCTTGCAGCGGATTACTTTTTGCGCAAAATTTTCTCTGGGCAATCCGTTGCAGATTTCCCAGTTTTATTTTTTTTTCGCTTGTGAGGCGTTTCCCTTAGCCGCTCTTTCAGGCCCTCGATATGCTCCTGCATCTGGACCTGGTGCGCCAGCAACCGGATCGCGGCCTTGGTGATATCGCCTTTGCGCTCGGGGTACTGGCGTGCGGTTCCAGAGTCTGTGCGCCATCCTGCCGCCTTCAAGCGCGCAGACATCTCCGCGTGTTTGACGGCACCGTGTGGCGCGCCTTCCCGGATTTCTTGCGCCAGCGTGTCCTGCATTTCGCGTAGCGCCCCAGGACGCAATCTGTCGATGTATGGGATCGGTCGATAGCGGGCGTCCACCTTGCCCGTCGCAATGTCCGTAATCAAGTTAAGAATGAGCTGCGGCACCGGCACGTCTTTGTCTACCTGTAGCGGTATACGGTTGTCCGGCGGCACGGGATCGCTTGGCCATGGCGGCACCGGCCCCGTAATCCGAACCAGATACTCGACCAGGTAGAAAGTGTTGCCGGTAACCACAGTGTCATTGACAAGGCCCTCGGTACGGAGACGGCGCATCTGCTCTTGAAATCGGGTTCGAGGCGCGACTTGTGGCGGCAATGAATGCGCCTCCGGTGATGTGCCGCTCATGTTGCCCTCAGCTTTTTTCTTCATGATCGCCTATCCCGATTTTCCCCAGCGCTCCCAGCATCGCGCTCGCCTTGTTCTGCGTCGTCAGGTGCGCATAGCGCCGCGTCATGTCCATTTTTCGGTGCCCTAGAATATCGGCAATCACATTCAGCGACACGCCCGCTTGCGCCAGGTAACTTGCGCAACAGTGCCGCAGATCGTGGAAGCGGAAATTTTTCACGTCGGCGCGAATGATCGCCTTGCGCCAGGCGGTGTCGACCGACGCCGGTTTCTGGCAGCGGCTTTGCTTGGAGCCGAACACATAGCGGTTGCCGTCGGTGGTGTGGAACGGCCGCAGCGCCTCGACTACCTGCGGCAGCAATACCAGCGTGCGCCGGTCGCCATTCTTGGTACGCCCAAGGCGCGCAATGCCGGCCGCCAGGTCAACGTCCTGCCAGGTGAGCTGCAGGAGTTCGCCGCGCCGCGCGCCGCTCAACATCGCCATCAGCACCAGCGAATAGAGCCGCGGATATTGTGCGACCTTGCACGCTGCCAACAGCCGGTCGCGTTCGCCATCATCAAGAAAGCGCACAATCTCGCGTTCCCCCGGCATGCGCTTGATGCCCCGGCACGGATGCACCCAGGCGCGCGGTGTCAGGCGTTGCTCAATCCCCCAGGTGCAGACCGAACCGAGACAGGAGATATACCGGTTGATGGTCCCGCCTGCCTTGCTGCGGTGGCGGCTTTTGGCTTTGAAAATCTTGTTGCCGGCATGATCCACGCCTTTGTAGGCCAGCGCCGATAGCGTTTGCAGCTCGTTGCGCGCGGCGTGGATCAGGTCGCTATCGACGTTCTCCAGGGTAAATTCGCCGATGAGCGTCTGCCAGGCCAACAGCCGGTGGCGCATGGCACCATCGCGGCCGGCGTAAGCGGCCATATAGCGCTCGATGAGTTCGTAGACGGTGAGCGATTGTGGACGGTCGGCGAGGCTGCGCAGGCGCGCCGTGATGCCGATCGCGGCTTGGGTGAGCGTGCTCATGCTTTTCCCGTCAACGGGCAGTTGATGCCGTCTATGACAAACCCGGATGTTTTCAGAGCTTGCTGAATTAGTTTTTCGGCGGCCATCAATTCATCGCTGCACTCGAAGTTGCACTCTAGCCTGAGGACTGCCGCCGCGCCGCGCAATTGGGCTTGCAACTCATAAACGTGGCCTATCGTGTCAACGTCAACGAGTTCCTCGTCGCTGGAAGCGATTGAGTCCGCTTGTGCCTCGGGTATTCCCACCAGGCCGCTGTCGAGAAAACGTTGCACCTCCTTGAGTTGCGACCGCGCCTCGATCAACAATATCCCTGCCAGCGAGACGATTTCCTCCTCCTCAAAGGCCACGGACGATTGGAGGCTCGCGATGACGCCGTCGATTGACGCCAAAGGGATATTGATTTTTCCCATCGCGGCGTACGCGAGGGTTCTTTCGGACTGTTTTGCATCGGTCGCGGGAACGGCCGCTGCGGGTGTTGCCGG
>JBDTSU010000177.1:0-7303 GCA_039930965.1 Betaproteobacteria bacterium | reverse complement strand
ATTCCATCAGCTTGTCGACTTCGCCCCCCTCGCACAAATCGTGGCTGTGACAGGTGACCGAGAGCGCGCCGGCCGAGAGCACGGCGGTGCGCGCGGCCTCCTGTTGAGCCGGCGTGGCGAGGCCGTGCAGCACGATGTGGCAACTCTCGGCGGCGAGCGCCTCGGCGATGGCGAGACCGATGCCCTGGAACGACCCGGTGACGAGCGCGCGTCGGCCCTTCGGTGGTGGTGTCATGTCTGGCTCCCTTCCGGCTTCTGAAAATGCTTGCGCAACTCGGTCTTGAGCACCTTGCCGTAATTGTTCTTCGGCAGGCTGTCGAGAAAGTGATATTCCTTGGGGCGCTTGAAGCGGGCAATGTGCGCCAGGCACAGCGCGTCGAGCTGCGCGGCATCGGCACCGCTGCCGACGACAAACGCCACCACCACCTCGCCCCATTCCGGATCGGTGCGGCCGACCACCGATACCTCGCGCACGGCGGGGTGTTTCAGCAGCACCTCCTCGACCTCGCGCGGATAGATGTTCGAGCCACCGGAAATGATCACGTCCTTGGAGCGATCCTTGAGCGTGAGAAAACCGTCGGCGTCGAGGCTGCCGAGGTCACCGGTCCATAGCCAGCCGTTGCGCAAGGTGCTCGTCGTTGCGTCCGGATTGTTCCAGTAGCCGGCCATGACGGGGTCGCCGCGCGCAAGGATCTCACCGGTTTCGTCGTGCGGCAAGACCCGGCCGGCGGCATCGGTCACGCGCACTTCCACCAGCGATTGGGCAATCCCCACCGAGGCGATGCGTTCCAGCCAGCGCGGGTGCGCGCGGTCGGCCAGGTGTTCCCGTGCCAGCGCGGTGATGCACATCGGGCATTCGCCCTGGCCGAAGATCTGCACGAAACGGTCACCCATGACATCGAGCGCCTTGCGGATGTCCTCGACATACATCGGGCCGCCGCCATATACGATGGTCTTGAACCCGCTGACATAGTCACCACTAACCGCGACGTGATCGACCAGGCGCTTCACCATGGTCGGTGCGGCGAACATCGACAGCCTGCCGAGGGTTCCTGCCAACGCGACCAGTTCGGCGGCATCGAAGCCGCCGGATTCCGGCACCACGTGGCGCGCCGCTTTCAGTACGTGCATGAAATTGTAAAGACCTGCGCCGTGCGACATCGGCGCCGCGTAGACGATCGCGTCGTTTGGATCGACCGGATCGACATCGCTGAAATAGCTGGTGGTCATCGCCAGCAGGTTGCGGTGGGTCTGCATCACGCCTTTGGGATGGCCGGTGGTGCCTGACGTGTAAAACAGCCAGGCGAGGTCATCGGCCCCCCGGTGCTGCAGGGCAATCGGTGCGGCGTGAAGCGTCGCGGCGTATTCCGCGCTGCCGGGCGAAATCACACGCTTGACGCCGCGGATGCCGTCGACCAGCGGCATGGCATCGGCGGACAGGTCGGCGCTGATGAACAGGCAGGACGCCTCGGCATTTTCCAGGATGTAGGCCATCTCGCGCGGGTGCAGCTTGGCGTTGACCGGCACGGCCGCGAGCCCGGCCCACCAGATGCCATACAGGACTTCCAGGTACTCCGGGCAGTTGGTCATGAAGGCCGCGACCCGCTCCCCCGGCTTGAGGCCGAGCGTGTCGCGCAGATACCCGGCGATGCGGGCGGCGCGCCCGGCCAGCGTCCGATAGTCGAGCAGGCAATGGTCGCCGAGAAACACCGCCGGGCGGATGGGAAACACCGTCGCACTGCGCGCCAGCAGTTGTGCGATGTTCATCGGGCGGCCTCCAGGAGGCTCACGTAATTCGCGACCGCCGAGCCGCCCATGTTGAATACCCCCGCGAGGCTGGCGCCGGCAATCTGCATCTCGCCGGCCTCGCCGCACAATTGCATGGCGGCGATGGCGTGCATCGACACGCCGGTGGCGCCGATCGGGTGGCCCTTGGCTTTCAGTCCGCCGGAGCGGTTGACCGGCAACTTGCCGCCCGCGTACACGGTGCCGTCGTCGAGCACGCGCTTGCCCTGTCCCGCCGGCGCCAGGCCCATGGCTTCATAGGCGAGCAGTTCGGCGATGGTGAAGCAATCGTGCACTTCGGCGAACGACAGGTCGTCTACCCGGCAGCCGGCCTGCGCGAGTGCGTGTTGCCAGGCGCGCTGCGGCCCGGCAAACGACGCCGGATCGCGTCGCGACATCGGCAGGAAATCATTGACCTGGCTGCGCGCGCGGAAGCGAATGCCGCGGCGAAAACGCGGCAGCAGCGATTCATCGACGATCACCAGCGCCGCCGCGCCGTCGGAGACCAGCGAGCAATCGGTCTTGCGCAAGGGCGCCGCGATGATCGGATTTTTGTCCGACACCGTGTTGCAGAAGTCGAAGCCGACGTCCTTGCGAATCTGCGCCCAGGGATTGCTGACACCGTTGGCGTGATTCTTTGCGGCGATGTTAGCCAGCGTGGCGGCATGATCGCCATAGCGCGAGAAGTAGGCCTGCGCCATCTGCGCGAAGATGCCGGGAAAGGTCATGCCCATGGCCGCCTCTTCCTTAACGTATGAGGCCGCGCCGAGCGCGCGCGTCACCGCCTCGCCGGACACTGCCGTCATCTTCTCCGCGCCGACCACCAGCGCGATGCGGCATTGCCTGGCCTCGATCGCGTTGAGGGCCGAGAAGATCGCCGCTGCCCCGGACGCGCAGGCATTCTCCACCCGCGTCGCCGGCTTCCAGCGCAGCCCGTCGTCGGCCTGCAACACCAGCGAGGAGCAGAAGGTGTCGGGAACGAAGCCGCCATTGAGATTGCCGAGCCAGATGCCCTCGACGTCGCTGGCCTCGATGGCGGCATCAGCCATCGCCTGTTTGGTGACGCCGACGATCAGCGATTCGAGGTCCTCACTGTCTAGCCGGCCAAAGCGGGAGTGTCCCCAGCCGACGATGCACGCTGCCATTTGCGTTCTCCTGCGTTCAATTGATCCGGCACCAACACATGGTGAAGACAATTTAGGGGCGACGGTTTCTGCATGCTGAATTGCCGCGCCAATAACTTCATTTATCCTGGCCCGCCTACCGCCCGCGCAACTTGCCCACGATGCCGGTCGGAAAATAGTAGACCGACAGCACGAACAGGACGCCAAGCCACAACAGCCAGCGGTCCGGCGACAACACCGCCGACAGCCATGGCAGGCCGCTTGCCGCCTCGCTGCCGAGGCGAAGCAGGTCCTGCAGGTAACTCTGCGCGACCACAAACATCGCCGCGCCGATGGCCGCGCCGTAGATGGTGCCCATGCCGCCGATGACCACGATCAGCAGCACGTCTATCATGATCTCGAACGACAGAGACGTGTCAGGCCCGTTGTAGCGCAACCAGAACGCCAGCATGACGCCGGCAAGCGTGGCGAATAATGCGGAGAGCACGCTGGCGGCCGTGCGATAGACGACGACGCGATAGCCGATCGCCTCGGCACGGAATTCATTTTCGCGAATCGCCTGCAACACGCGGCCGAACGGCGAATTGACGATCCGCAGCATCGTGAGCAGCAAAACCAGCGCCATGGCAAACAGCAAGTAATAACAGATGAGGCGACCATCGATGGTGGCACCGAAGAATTTCTCTTCCATCAGCAGAAAGCCGCCGGACAGGACGTCGGGCAGTTTGAAATTCAGTCCGTCGTCGCCGCCGGTGATGTCCGACAACTGCGAGGCCAGCGTCTGGAAAGCGGAAGCAACGGCCAGCGTGATCATGGCAAAGAAGATCGCCCGCACCCGCAGCGAAAACAGGCCCACCGCCAGCGCCAGCACGAACGACAGGGCGAGCGAGCCGACCGTGCCGATGGCGATGGCCTCCCAGGTGGGGCCGAAACGCGCGCAGGCGATGGCGATGCCGTAGGCACCGATGCCGAAGAACATGGTGTGGGCAAAACTGACGATGCCGGTGTACCCCAGCAACAGGTCGAAGCTCGCCACCAGCACCAGGAACACCAGCACCTTGGCGGCCACGCTGAGCGCTTTCACGCCGGGAAACAGGAACGGCGCAAACGCCAGCGCCAGCAGCAGCACGACCAGCAAGATCGCCAGCATGCGGCTGCGCGGCAGGTCGTGGGAAAGGAGTCTCTTTATCATAAGCGGCTCATCGGCTCGTCACGGGATACACGCCCTGCGGCCGCCACAGCAGCACCGCCATCATCAGTGCGATATTGGAAAACAGCGCCACCTTCGGTGCGAGGAAGCCGGTGTAGTTGGCCATCAGCCCGACCAGCAGCGCGCCGATCAGGGCGCCGCCAGTGGACCCCAGTCCGCCGATGATGATGACGATGAAGATCAGCACGTTGACCTGGGCACCCATTTGCGGCGTGACGTTTTGCTGGTACATGCCCCACATCACACCCCCCAGGCCCGCCAGCGCGCTGCCGACCACGAACACGCCGATGAACAGGCGGCGGATGCGATAACCCAGCGACTCCACCATTTCGCGATCCTGCACGCCGGCACGAATCAGCAGGCCGATCTTGGTGCGCCCCAGTACCCATGCCAGCCCGCCGAATACCGCGAGGCCCACCACCACCGCGACCAGCCGGAATTTTTCAATCGCCGCGTCGCCCACCAGCAGCGCGCCGCGCATGCCTTCCGGCAGCGGCAGTGGAATCTGCTGTGGGCCCCAGATGACCTTGATCAGTTCCTCGCCGATGATCATGCCACCCATGGTGATCAGGATCTGTTTCAGGTGTTGACCGTACACCGGCCGCACGATGAAGCGTTCGAAGGCGAGGCCGACCGCGCCCGCCACCAGCATGGCAATCAGCATCGCCGGAAACACCGCCACCAGGTTTCGCCACAGCTCCTGTGAACCGGTCCAGTCGCCCATGGCACCGAGCACGCTGCTCGCCACGAACGCCCCCAGCGCGATGAATACGCCATGGCCGAAATTCAATACGTCCATCAGGCCGAACACCAGCGTGAGGCCCGAGGCGATGATGAAAATGATCATGCCCATGGCCAGGCCGGCGACCGTCAGCGTGAGCCAGGTGGAGCCGGAGCCGACCATCGGCAGCGCCAGCAGCGCCAGCACCGGCACCAGTGCCAGCGGTTTCCAGTCGAAATCGGTTTGCTTCATAGCGACAGTCCCAGCAGACTGCGTTGCAGATTTTCATCCTCGGCCAACGCCTGCATCGAACCGCTGTGCACGACGCGGCCGTCGTCCATCACCGCCACCGTGTCGCCCAGCCGCCTGGCGAAATTGATGTTCTGCTCGACCAGCAGAATCGTCACACCGCTGGCCTTGAGTTCGGCGAAGGCGTCGATCATGTTGTTGATAATGGCCGGCGCCAGGCCCTTGCTCGGTTCATCGACGATCAGCAACTGGCGAGGCTCGATGATGGCGCGTGCCACCGCCAGCATCTGCTTCTGCCCACCCGACAACTTGCCAGCGGGATAGGACCAGAATTTCTCTACGGCGGGAAACAGGGAAAAGATCCATTTCAGCCGCGTATCGTCCAAATCGCCGGCACGGCGCGCGCGGCGCGCGGCAAGCAACATGTTCTCCTTAACCGTCAGGTCGGAGAAAATGCCCATCGTTTCCGGCACGTAGGCGATCTCCAGCGAGGCGATCTGCGGCGTGCTCATGCTGGTGATATCGCTGCCGGCAAAACTGATCTTGCCGGCCGAGGCGCGCCACAGGCCCATGATGGTGCGCAGCGTGGTGGTCTTGCCGGCGCCGTTGCGGCCGAGCAGCATCGTCAATTGCCCTTGTGGCACTACCAGGTCAACGCCATGCAGGATGTGGTACGCGCCGATATTGGTGTGCACGCCGTCCAGCGAGAGCAGCGGCGCGCTCATGCCGCAGCCGTTTCGGGTCGGGCGACGCCGAGATAGGCCTCCTGGACGATCGGAGAAGCGATGACGTCGGCGGGCTCGCCATCGGCCACCAGCGTACCGTTGTGAAGAACGATGATGCGGTCGGCGAGTTCGCGCACGACATCCATCTTGTGCTCGACCAGCAGGATGGTCTTGCTCTTGTCCTGTCGCAGGCGGCGGATCAGGTTGAGTACCGCCGGCATCTCGTCGGCACTCAGGCCGGCAGTTGGTTCATCGAACATGAATACCTGCGATTCCAGGGCCATCAGCATCGCGACTTCCAGTTTGCGCTGGTCGCCGTGAGACAGGCTGGCCACCTCACTGCCCGCCTTGTCGATCAGCGCGACCGAATCGAGGATTTCATTTGCGCGCTCGGTCAGCGCGGCATGGTCGCTCCAGATGCTCCACAAATTCAGCCCGTGGTGGTGCGCGCCCGTGCGCGTCGCCTGCACGGTGACGCGCACGTTTTCCAGCACGCTCAGGCGCGGGAACAGATTGGTCAGTTGAAACGCCCGCCCCAGCCCGGCCCGGGTACGCGCGGAAGCGGACAGGCCGGTGAGGTCCTGCCCGTTTAGCGTGACCGTGCCGCTGCTGGCCGGAAGCTGGCCCGAGATCAGGTTGAAGTAGGTTGTCTTGCCGGCGCCATTGGGGCCGACGATTGCGGTCAGTGTGCCCGGCTGGAAGCTGCAACTCACGGCATTGACGGCAACATGGCCGCCGAAGCGGATGGTCAGGTTGTTCGTGGTCAGCAAGGCCATGTGGTGGTCTTTGCCGCGATTCAGCGAGTCGACGCGGGCGCGGGCGCCACTTTTATAGGGGCCGCGCCGCGCGACAGATGTTCCAGCATCGTCACGATCGCCGTCATCTGGGGCGCCGATTTCTTGGCGTAGTTGGCATCATCGTAGCCCCACCAGTCCCAGCAGCTGTTGGTGGCGCCCTTGCCGGTTTGCGGGTAAAACACGACGATGTTATTGCTGTCGGCCCAGCGGTTGTAACCGGCATTTCGCACGAATTCCTGGCCCACGTCGGTGGTGTTCTGCTTGCAACCGTGCAGGGCGACATGAACGCGGCATGGCCCGGCCGCACAGGATTTTGGAACGTAAACCCAGCCCGCCGTTCCCATGCCGTGCCCCGTGACAAACGCCGATTGATCGAACTCAATGAGGCTGCCGGTTGCATCGCTGCTGCGGGCATTCAATGCACCATAGAGGTGTTGCAGCAGTGCGCCGGCAAGGTCGAAGCCGCAGTTGTTGATAAACGGCGTCACCATGGTGAGGCAGGCCGCGCCGTAGTTGTCGGTGACGAAACTATGTTCGCTTGGAATGTCTTTCTTGTGAACTATGTTCGCCGCCGGCAGGAAGTTCTGATAGTAAGTCTGCAGCGATGTGGTCGTCGCTTCCTTGACCACGCTATCGTTGGCGGCGGAAAACAGATACACGAGTGCGGTGGAAAGAGCGATGCCAGCGACTCC
>JBDTSU010000176.1:0-7307 GCA_039930965.1 Betaproteobacteria bacterium | reverse complement strand
TCCTGATGATCGGCCCGACCGGCGTCGGCAAGACCGAGATCGCGCGCCGCCTGGCAAGGCTGGCCAATGCGCCATTCCTGAAGGTGGAAGCGACCAAGTTCACCGAAGTGGGCTATGTCGGCCGCGACGTCGATTCGATTATTCGCGACCTGGCCGAGATCGCCGTCAAGCAGGCGCGTGAACAAGAGGCGCAGAAAGTCCGCCATCTCGCACAGGACAATGCCGAGGAACGCGTACTCGACGTGTTGTTGCCGCAGGCGCGAAATTTCGATTTCTACAACAAGGCGGACGCGGGCGCGGCCGCGGGCGACGACAGCAGCACGCGCCAGAAATTTCGCAAGATGCTGCGCGAAAACAAGCTCGACGATCGCGAAATCGAAATCGAGGTCTCCGCCACGCCGGCCTCGATGGAGATTTTTGGCCCGCCCGGCATGGAGGAGTTGACCCAGCAGATCCAGGGCATGTTCCAAAACATGGGGCAGACGCGCAAGAAGACCCGCAAGCTCACCGTCAAGGAAGCGATGAAGCTGCTGATCGACGAGGAAGCGATGAAGCTGGTCAACGATGAAGAGACCAAGATCGCCGCGATCCAGAACGTCGAACAGAATGGCATCGTCTTCATCGACGAAATCGACAAGATCGCCAGCCGGTCGGAAATGCAGGGCGCGGATGTTTCACGCCAGGGCGTGCAGCGCGACTTGCTGCCGCTGGTCGAGGGCACGACGATTTCCACCAAGTTCGGCATGATCAAGACCGATCACATCCTGTTCATCGCCTCCGGCGCCTTTCACCTCTCCAAGCCGTCGGACCTGATTCCGGAATTGCAGGGGCGGCTGCCGATCCGGGTTGAACTTTCCTCCCTGTCGATCGAGGATTTCGAGGCGATCCTCACCAATACCGATGCCTGCCTGACCAAGCAATATCAGGCATTGCTGCAGACCGAGGACGTGAGCGTGGAATTTCCGCCGGAAACGGTGCGGCGCCTGGCGGAAATCGCCTTTGCCGTCAATGAGAAGACCGAGAACATCGGCGCGCGCCGCCTGTATACCGTGATGGAAAAATTGCTGGAGGAGGTTTCTTACGACACGTCCGCGCAGGGCAGCAGGTTTGTGGTGTCGGCCGAATACGTGGATGACAAACTCGGCGAACTGGCCAAGAGCGAGGACCTGGCGCGATATGTGCTGTAGCGCAGGCACTCGACGATCCCGTCGGCGTGGATAACGTGCCGCTGTAGGTGTCTGTCACAGACTGTTGCGTCGCGTAGCGCCGTCGAGCGGCAATCTGCGCTAGATTCGCGTCACTGCCAATCGCAAACATGAGGAACCCATGCGCCAACTCGTTCGTGCCGCCTGTCTGGCGATTCTGCCGCTCACCATGACCCCCTCCCTTCACGCGGCCGAGTTCACCGCGAAAGATCTCGCCGCGGAAGAAAGCAAATTTGCCGCGTACTCGGTCAAGAACGGCATGCGTGCCGCATTTCTGGAATTTTTTGCCGACTCATCCTGGCTGCTGCGCCCGGAACCGGTGGACGCCCGCAAATTGATCAGCGGACGGCCCGATCCGGCCATCGTGCTCGACTGGAAATCGCAGCTCACCATTCTCTCCGCATCGGGCGACCTGGGTTTCTCCACCGGCCCGACGATTGTCCGCGCCAAGGCGGATCCGAAGGAGCCCGCGTCACACGGTCAGTTCTTTTCCGTCTGGCAGAAGCAGAAAAATGGCGCATGGAAGGTGTATGTCGATCACGGCATTTCACACGGCCCCACCGCCACGCCCGACGCTTTGCCCGCCACGCCACTGGTCGCGCTCGACCTGAAAGCGCAACCGCCGGTCGCGGACGCACGGCGCGGCGAAGCGGAGCAGCAGTTCATCACCCGCAGCGCCAACAGCAACGTCGCCAGTGCCTACGCGGACGCAATCACCGCGCGCACACGCCTGTTGCGCGTGGATCAATTTCCGATCGATGGGACCGCGGCGATTGGCGCGTACCTCGCGTCGCAGGCCGGGCGGTGGTCGTGGACGCCGCTGATGCAAGGGGCCTCACGCGCCAACGATTTCGCCTATGCGGTGGGAAACTACACGTGGCAGCCGGGCGAAGGCGCCGCGCGCAAGGGACAGTACGTGCGCGTGTGGATGCGCGATGCGAGTGGCGCGTCGGCGGCGCGCTGGACGCTCGCGGCCGAGGTCTTGACGCCGGAGCCGCCGCCGCGAAAAAAGTAGACCGATACCGCCGCCAGTTCGCCTGCTGCGTGGGTGGCGGGAATACGGCGCACAGTACCGGGACCGGCCGGAACGCGTCCGGCGGCGCCGGGCGCCAGTCAATCAGGCTTTCACCGCCTCATACAATTTCGTCACCCGCTCCATCACGTCGAGTATGTTGTCGCAGGCCTTGGTCACGTGCTCGAGCTCCACGGTCGAGGTCTTGCTGGCGTTGAGGCGATCGATGGCCTGTTTCAGGAACAGGTACTGGGTTTCGGCCAGCGCCAGCTCGCTGTTGATCTGCGCCGTGTTGTGTGGCGCCGCCAGCAGCTTGGCCATGTCGGCACGGTAGTCGGCGTCGGCCTTTTTCAGATCGTTGGCGATCACATCGGAACGGATGCCCCAACTGCGAAACAGGTACAGCTTGGCGATGCGCTGCGTCAGCGTGCGCAGGTCACCGGCGGTGATGATCAGGTCGCTGCGCATCGACTTGGTGTGGGCCTGCAGCAGCATGGCTCCCTTGGTTGAAATCCATACCAGTTCTTCGTTCTGCTCGGCCAGCAGTTTGGCGTTGGTCAGGCTCACCGGCTTGGAAGTAATCGACTTGTACTCATCAAACAGCTGTTCCAGCAGCTGGTAGTTATCCTTGATATCCGCGGTCGGCGCGCTGGTCTGCAGGTCCTTCAGCGCAGCCTCGAATTCCTTCACCGCATCCTCCAGCTGCCGTTTCGAGCGCGTTTCCAGAACCTTCTGGCCGACCAGCGTGAACGATTTGGTGATGCGCTCGGCCAGCATCGGCTGGCGGATGGCCTTATTCAGCGCCGCGGCGGCATCAAATTTTCCGATTGTGGACTTCTTCGCTTGCGCCATCGCAGCCGGGCAGCATGCGCTGAACAGCATTGCGCCTGCGGCCACCAGCCAGCCCCGGCGGGAAGGAATTGTGTGCGGATTCGTCATGGCGTGCGTCCTGATTTGACTTTTCATCGTAACACGCTCCTTGCGCCGCGCCGGCGACGCCGGATTCACACCGTCGCGGCAGGCGCGAATCGTGCCTTGAGAAAATGATCCGCCGAAAGCCGGCCCGCACCGCAAAACAGCACCGCTAGCATCATCAATCCCCACAGCATGTGGTCCTTGACGCCGGCTTCGCTGATGTCGGGATAAGAGACCACGGCGATGATGTTGAAAATGAACAACGCCAGGGCAGCCGGCCGGGAGGCAATCCCCAGCGCGAACAGCGCCGGCAGCACCAGTTCCGCGGCGGTGCCCGAATACGCGGCCAGTGTCGGCGAGATCACCGGCACCCGGTATTCGTTCTCGAACAGCGCGACCGTCGATGAGAAGTCCGCGATCTTGGTCAGGCCGGACTTGAAGAAAACCATCGCCACATACAACCGCAATGCCAGCAGAAAACCGGGGGCGAGGCCGTCGAGGCCACGTCCAAACCATTGCGTCATGTCCACCATTCTTTTCAACATGTCTGCTCCCCTGAATAATCGGTAATCACCCCCGATTGGACGGTTTCGAGCAGGAATCCTTGCAAATCAAATTGGCCATCGATTTCCAGCGCGGCGGACGCAGCCTCGTCCAGCGCGCGCCCGGCATGCACGGCCCGCAGAAACTGCCAGGCGCCGGCGGTCAGGGATTCGATCACCACCTCTACATCGCGCGCGGCATCGCGCCGTACCAATACGGGCCCGCCAGCCGTTTCCCAGTCGATTTTCTGATCACCGCAGAATTCCGGCTGATTGACCTGCCAGATGCGCAACACCGGAAATACCGAATCCAGCAGGCGCACCGCCGGATGCAGGTGCAATACCAGCGCGCCATAGTTTTCCGGTGCGACGCCGGCAAGGCGCGCCACATCCAGCGGCGCCGCATCTGCGGCGTGGAAACATTCGTGCCAAGCCCATTCCAGGCGCGCTACGTCGGCCAGGTAAGGCAGGTCTGCCGCGTGCGGATATTGCGCCAGAAATTCCGGCCAGCCGAATCCGAAACGGTTCAGGTCGCCGGATCGAGAGGGCGTGGCGCGAATGAACTGGTCCGCGGCATGCCAGAAAAAAGCCTCGCCGACAATTCGGTTGACGACCGGAAAAATGTCCTTCAACGCGCCGCGCAGATTGGTGAATACGTTATGGCGGTAAACCTCAAGCCGGCGCACGCTGCCGAGCTTGCCGCCGCGGATGTGTTCCGCCGCCGTGGCATCGCCCGCAACCAGCGAGCCGGCCATGGCCCGCTGCAGATCACGCAGCACGCGAAACCTCGGTGCCATGCGTGGCGAGTATGCGGCTTGCTTTGTCCGCCTCGGCCAGCAATACCTCCAGCGCGGGAATGTCGGTGTCCCATTCGACCAGCGTCGGCACCTGGCCAAAGCGGGCAAGCGCGCGCCGGTATAACGCCCAGACTTCGTTGCACACCGCCGCGCCGTGGGTATCGATCAGCAATTCACCGGTGTCCTGGAATCCGGCAAGATGAATTTCGCCGACACTGCCCGGCGGGATGGCATCGATGAAGGCCCGGGCATTGAAATCGTGGTTGACCGCATTGACATGGATGTTGTTCACGTCCAGCAGGATCCGGCAACCGGACCGCCGGGCCACCTCGCGCACGAATTCCCACTCCGGAATGCTCGACTCGGCATATTCGAGGTAACTCGACACATTCTCGACCAGAATCGGACGCCGCAAGAAATCCTGCACCTCACCGACGCGGCTGACCACATGGTCGAGTGATTCCGGCGTGTAGGGCATGGGCAGCAGGTCGTTCAGGTAGCGCCCGTCCACACCCACCCAGCACAAGTGCTCCGAGACCAGGACCGGATCGATGAAATCCACGAGCCGTTTGAGTTTTCCCAGATGGACGGGGTCGAGGGGATCGGCCGATCCAAGCGATAGACCGACCCCATGTGTGCTGATCGGGTAATTTTCGCGGAAACGCGCCAGGTACTTCAGTGGCTGTCCGCCGTCGCCAAAAAAATTCTCGCTGTGCACTTCGAGAAACGAGACCGCCGGCATGCCGGCGAGGATTGCCTGGTAGTGCGGTGGCCGCAGGCCGATACCGGCTATCGGCGCAATCGAAGCGGTGGGTGGAAGCATGGCCATAGGGGGCATCATCGCACCAAAAAAATGCCCCCGCAATTTACGGCGGGGGCATCAATCTCAAGGGAACTGCCGAAAAAAACCGCGTCCGCCACCTGGCGGCATCAGTACGCCTGCTTGGGCGCCTCGGGCTTGCCGTCGGGCTTCTTGAGCGATCCTTTCATGGACTCGCAGGTGCCCTTGGCAACAAACTTCCATTCTTCGGGGGTGTTGTCGGCAGCCGCTTGGCCAGCACATGAGTGCTTGGCCGTACCGCAATCGTTCTGGCCTTTCTTGGCGATGCCGTAGCACTTTTCCTTGGCGGCTGCAGGTTTGTCCTGGGCGAGCGCAACGCCCGACGCGGCAAGCGACACCAGGCCGGCGATGGCGCCGGTGACGATTAGTTTGGTGGGTTTCATGATGGTTCCTGTCTGGAAAAAAGTGAATTACTTCTTGTCGGGAGCTGCCTTGGCATCGGCCGCGGCGACTTTCAGCTTGCCGCCCATTTTTTCACAGCTGCCCTTGGCCACATACTTCCATTCTTCCGCGACCTTGTCGGCGCCCGCCTGGCCGGCGCAGGAATGCTTGGCAGTTCCGCAATCATTCTGGCCCTTCTTGGCAACGCCGTAGCACTTCTCTTTCTCGGCCTTCTTGTCCTGCGCCACAGCCACGCCGCTGGCGGTGGACAGCGCGACCAGGCCGGCAATGGCGGATGTCAGAATGAGTCTGGTATTCATGGGCTTCTCCTGTTATGTGTGGGAAACAACGGCGGGGCTGACTTATCAGCAGTGAAATTCAGGGGCCAATCTTATGCTTAATTGAATCGTCGTGTTGAACTACGATCACGCCGCCGATTCGGATTCAGGCGGGATCGTCGGCGATCGGCGGGCCCGCCTCGCCATAGCGGCGCGCCAGGCGCCGCAGGAACCCCAATTGCTCGTCAAACCGGCGACAACTGAGGCAAGTGTACAGATGATTCTTGAGGACCTCCTGCTCGGCCACGGTCAACGCGGCGTCCTGCTGCCGGCTCATGAGGCGCGCGGCCTCCCTGCAAGAAAGTTCCGCTGCCTGGTTCATGTCAACGCCCTCCCTGAAACCAGCTGCGATCGAGACAATCCCGAAGCGCCAACCGTGCACGATGCAGCATCACCCAGCAATTGGACGCACTGATGTCTTCTTCCTTACAAATATCCCCGGTATCGACGCCCATCACTTCGCGCTTGAAGAAGACCCGGCCTGCCGCCTTGGGCAATTTGTCCAGGCAGCGCTCGAACACCTCGAAAAACTGCCGTTGCTCAAGCGCGCTGTCCGGATTGGCCCATTCACCGAGCCGCGGGTTCCAGTGCCCGGTATCATCGTACCTGCGCTCCATCCACTCCGGATCGGCCGACTCATCCTCGTCAGGCGCGGCGGCAAATTGCGCGCGCTCGCTGATGACCCGCCGCTGAAAATCGATGATCTTGAACTTGAGGATGGAGGTAAGCCAGGTTCGCAGGCTCGACTGTCCCGAGAATCCACCGACACCGTCGAGCGCGGCGAGCAGCGCCTCCTGCACGACTTCCTCGGCCTGCCCGGTATCGCGCAGCTTGGCGACCGCGAATCGCAGCAGATAACCGCGATGGCTCTCCACTTCCTTGAACAAGGCGGCGATTCGGTCCGGGGGGTTGATATTTTTTCGGTCGGCCATAGTTACGTCTGCGGGTCTGTGTCCGGCAAGTCTATAAGAAAATCCGGTTGCACGAAGGACCCTTGAAAACGCGCAGTCCATGCCAATTTATTGATCACCGCAACAGCACCTTTCAAGGAGCCATTCATGAACACACTCGTACGCCTCAACAATCGACTGGATCCCGTCTACACGCCTTATTCCACCGACGTGGATGATCTGTTTGCCGGCTTTTTCCGCCCCATCCAGGAAGGCTCGCGCGTCGCGTCGCAGCCGATTCGCATCGACGTCTCCGAGGACGCCAACGCTTATCGCGTCGCCGCGACGCTGCCGGGGGTCAAGAAAGAAGACATTCAGGTCTAGGT
>JBDTSU010000175.1:0-7343 GCA_039930965.1 Betaproteobacteria bacterium | reverse complement strand
GCGTATTTTTCCTGTGCGCCGCACTGAACGTGGTGGCGGTCTATATCGCCTGGCGTTACTTCAAGAGTCACGCCATTTTTTCCACGCCGTACGTCAAACCCCCACGCCAGACTTCGTCGTAACTCATCAACCCAAAGCCACCCCGAAAAATGTCCGACAAGATCCTCATTCTCGATTTCGGTTCACAGGTCACCCAGTTGATCGCGCGGCGCGTGCGCGAAGCTGGCGTGTACTGCGAGCTGCACCCGTTCGACATGTCCGACGACGACATTCGCCGTTTCAATCCGCGTGGCGTGATCCTCTCCGGCAGCCATGCCTCCGTGACCGAGCTCGGTACCGCCCGCGCGCCACAGGTGGTGTTCGAGCTTGGCGTGCCGGTGCTGGGCATTTGCTACGGCATGCAGGCCATGGCCGAACAGCTCGGCGGCAAAGTCGAGACCGGGCTGGTGCGTGAATTCGGTTACGCCGAAGTGCGCGCGCGCGGGCATTCGAAATTGCTCGAGGGCATTCAGGATCGCGCCAACGAAGCAGGCCACGGACTGCTGGATGTGTGGATGTCGCATGGCGACAAGGTCACCGAATTGCCGCCGGGGTTCAAGGTGATCGCCTCGAATGAGACCACGCCGCTGGCCGGCATGGCCGATGAGGCGCGCGACTTCTACGCGGTCCAGTTTCACCCCGAAGTGACGCACACCCGGCAGGGGCGCGCCATCTACAACCGTTTCGTGCACGATATCTGCGGTTGCGATGGTTCGTGGAACATGCCCGACCACGCGCCGCACGCCATCGCGCACATTCGCGAACAGGTCGGCAGCGAGGAAGTGATACTCGGCCTCTCCGGCGGCGTGGATTCCAGCGTCGCCGCGGCGCTGGTGCACCAGGCGATCGGCGACCAGCTCACCTGCGTGTTCGTCGATACCGGCCTGCTGCGGCTCAACGAAGGCGCGCAGGTGATGGACATGTTCGGCAACCACATGCACATGAAGATCATTCATGTCGACGCGGCCGATGAGTTTTTGAGCCAGCTGAATGGTGTCACGGATCCCGAGCAGAAACGAAAGATCATCGGCCGCGTGTTCGTGGAGATCTTCCAGCGCGAGGCCGCCAGGCTGCCGTCGGCCAGGTGGCTGGCGCAGGGCACCATCTATCCGGATGTAATCGAGAGCGCCTCGGCCAAGACCAAGAAGGCCCACACCATCAAGTCGCACCATAACGTCGGCGGCCTGCCGGAATCGCTGCACCTGAAGCTGCTCGAGCCGCTGCGGGAGCTGTTCAAGGACGAAGTGCGCGAATTGGGCATCGCGCTCGGCCTGCCGCGCGAGATGGTGTACCGCCACCCGTTCCCGGGGCCGGGGCTGGGCGTGCGCATTCTGGGCGAGGTCTCCCGCGAGGCCGCGGACCTGCTGCGCCGCGCCGATGCGATTTTTATCGAGGAACTGCGCGCCGCGAAAGATGCCGATGGCGTGAGCTGGTATGACAACGTCGCGCAGGCCTTCGCGGTGTTCCTGCCGGTGAAAAGCGTGGGGGTCATGGGCGACGGGCGCACCTATGAGTATGTGGTCGCGCTGCGCGCCGTGCAAACCACCGATTTCATGACCGCGCATTGGGCCGAACTGCCGTATGCATTGCTCGCCCGGGTATCGAACCGCATCATCAACGAAGTACGCGGCTTCAATCGGGTGGTCTATGACGTTTCTGGCAAGCCGCCGGCGACGATTGAGTGGGAATGAGTTTCGCGAACTTTGGCCAGCTATCGAGGATTAGTGGAAGGCGCGCCGAATCGCTTTCAAGTAATCGATCTCCGAGGGAAGGATCTTGACCGCAAAGGGCTGTTTGCTTCCGGGGGGCTTTTGCTAACCATTGCCGGCAGGCACAAATTGTTGACGGAGGATTTGATCGCAAAAACTCGGCGATCAGTCGATGAGTTTGAATGCGGTGCGCCGGCAGCTGTATCCTTGACATCGGCGACAAGAATGGATATCTTTGTGATATCTATAATATTGGAGTCTATCAATGGCCACCCGCAGTTCCGCTGACCAGATTCCGTTTCGTTATCGCGCCGCGGACAGCGCGACCGGCGTGACCCGCGATACTGCCAAACGCCTCGCGGAGCAGCTTGGCGTGGATGAGACGCAGGCGATTCATCTGGCCCTGCGCGACATGGCGGCTAAACTGCTTCCCCAGTACGAGGCCGACGAGGGCCCGCTGACGGCCAACCAAATTCGCCAGATCAAGAAGAGCGCTCCGCAAAACAAGGTGCGTTCGGTGCGATCCAGCTTGTTCGCTGAGGTGGAGTCTGCATGATTTCTCCGTGGTGGGCGGAGCCCACCGCCGGTGAGATTGTCTGGTGCCATTTCCCGGACAACATCACCCCCCGCCCAAAGCCCCGGCCGGCACTCATTCTGGCCGTGTTTGACGACGATGCACCAAAGTTCACGGTGCGCGTCGCCTACGGTACCAGTCAGCGCACCACCACACTGCATACGGGCGAGTTCTCAATCCTGCGTGAGCGTAACCCTGCTGCGTATGACGCGGCCGGCCTCAGCTACGACACGAAGTTCGACCTGAGGCAAATCCTTGATCTTCCGTACACGACCATGTGGTTTTCGGTACCGCCTGCTGCGCCGCATGGTCAGACTCCAAAACTTGGCACCCTCCATCCGTCGTTGGTACGTGCGGTCCAGGCGGCGTTTCGAGTGGCGAGGAAATGAGCCGGCGACGGGACGATACCGATGTAGTTCCTGTCTGCTGATATCACGCGAGCCGCTGCGGCATGGTTAACCAAATGTCCCAAGTGACAGGTGAAGGCAAAGCTGATGGTTGAACGCGATCCGACCGCGGAATTGAGGTCCGAAAACGCGCGCCTGATCGCCCTACTGGAAGCGAACGACATTCAGTGGCGCGCGCTGCCGGAGCCCTTGCCGCCAGCTTCACGGTCCGAACCATCACAGCTTTCCACCGACGAAAAGGAGACGCTGTTTCGTCGATTGTTCCGGGGGCGCACGGAAGTCTACCCAATTCGTTGGGAGAGCAAGTCGACGGCCAAGTCGGGTTACTCGCCGGCCTGCGCCAACGAGTGGCGTGCAGGTGTTTGCGAAAAGCCGCGCTTCATGTGCGGAGACTGTCGAAATAGGCTGTTGATCCCGCTGTCAGACTCGGTCATCTACGACCATTTGGCCGGCGACACTGTCGGCATCTATCCGCTGCTGGAGGACGATACCTGCTATTTCCTCGCTATCGATTTCGACGAAGCCGAGTGGAGAGTGGACACCCGCACCTTCGTGCAATCCTACAGTGGGCGTGGTGTGCCCATTGCCGTCGAAATCTCGCGCTCCGGCCAGGGGGCTCACGCTTAGGTGCTTTTCACTGGCAGGGTTCCGGCCCGTGAAGCCCGTCGCCTGGGTACGGCCCTCATCAGTCACACCTGTTCGCGCACCCGGCAATTGAAGCGAGAGTCCTACGGCCGCCTGTTCCCCAATCAGGACACGATGCCCAAAGGTGTTCTCGGCAACCTGATCGCCTTGCCGCTGCAGAAAAAGCCCCGCGAAAATGGCTGTAGCGTTTTCGTTGATGCGGAACTTCATCCCTGCCGCGACCAGCGGGCGTTCTTGGCGGCCATCCATCCGATGGCACCGCACGACATTGAGCCGACCATCCTGCATGCCACGGGCAGGGCGCATCCACTCGATGACGCTTTCATCGACGAAGCGGACTTGGCGACGCCGTGGACAACGGATATTCCCTTGCAAACAATTGAAAGATTGCGCCGAGATGGTGTTGTGTAACTACCGCATGCACTGGGGCACCCATTAGGACTTTCTTGTAATATTCCATTTGCTACATTGAAAGACCTTACGCGGCCATGGGGCTGCGATTCTTCCAATATATGCGCCAAATGCCTGACTCGTCGCTGAAGTTCGCTCCCTTTGTCGACCCGACCCCGCATAGGCGCGGCACGTCTTGCGCCGGAAATTTGGCGTCACCATGAAAACTGGTTTCCGCAAATACCTCAGCATCATCATTCTGATCGGAACGGCCGTCGGATTTGCCATAAGCTTTGTGATGTTGCAACGCGTCATCGGCGGCTCTTCCCCGTGGCTCGGATTGCTGGCCATGTTCTATTTCCTCGGCCTGACGAAGGTGGCCGAACCGCTGTTCCTGCTGCGGATGCCCGCGGTGCTGCGACGTATTCGTTCGTGGGAGATGAAAGGAACCCTGAACCGCCGCCTGTTGGTTCCCAGCTTCGGCAACTTCCTTCGGGAGTCGCCACTGCGCTACCTGAACGCGGCGGTCTATCTCAGCCAGGCGCAGTCCGATGTCCTCCGGGTCTATCGGCAGGCCGAAGCGGCCGAGGCGGCTCACTTCTGGGCCGCGTCGCTGTTTACACCGTACATCGGGTACGTGTGGCTCAGCGGCCAGCCACGAGAGGCGATGATCTTTCTGGTGATTCAGGTTTTCTTCAACTTCTACCCGATCCTGCACCTGCGTCTCGTGCGCGGCCGAATCGATCGCCTAATTCGCCGTCGCAATGTCGGCACGTCCCAAGCTCGTGCGTCGGTGGAGTCACGTGACACTGCGATGCATCCGACTGCCTCCGGCGGCTGCTGAACTTCAGCATTCGGCACCACAGCAAAGTTGTACTACACACAAGAAAGGTGGGAGAGGATCATGTTCAAGTCAATCTTTGCTGCAACATCGCTGACGTGCATGTCGTTGGCCTCAGGCAGCGCCTCAGTAGCGATCGCTTCGGAGAAACCGGATGCGCAGAATATCGGGTTTGTCCTGTACACGAAGAGTTACTCGCCGGGAACGCTGAACGCGAGATGGATGTACGCAAACAAGTACAACGGGCCAGGGATAGCGACCGGGGGGCCCAAGCAAGGCTTTGCCGGCAAGTACCACGTCCGTTACTTCTACGACGGCGGAGAGTTTTCGGACGAGTACGACTTGCTCATTGAGAAAACCGGCGATGCCTACAAAGTATCGTGGCTCACCAAAGGCAAGCTCAGTGCCGTCGGGGTTGGCATGGAGGTGGAGAATGGGCTGGCAGTCGGCTGGCGCAGAGTCGATGACTGACTTACAGGTAGCGAAAAGACGGTATCTGAAACGGTTCTACCCGCGCGAAGCCGGGCCGGTAGTCTGCTGGTGTGGCCACGCTGGCAGTGCGCCGATCCGCATGCAAGTCGTACAGATTCGTAGCGAGGCTGACCTGCAGCGCGAACTGGCGGTGCTGCCGCGATCGCGGCGCATGGTGTTCTTCGCCGGCCTGCCGGGCGTCGGCAAGAGCCTCTTCATTCGCTAGCTGGCCCGGGCCGCGCCATCCTGGCCGCAGCTGCCTTCCGAAAAAGCAACCATGCGAGGTAACCCGCCGCGGTGACGTCGTAGGTCATACAAAACATGGGCCACCAGGCAGGCACGCCGGGATTGGCAATGACGTGGCCGTGCAAGAGATCGAATAGGCCGTGGCCGGCCAGCGCCGCGACCAGCAGCCAGTGATTGAAACGGAAACCAAGCACCGCGACCAGCACAAAACCGGCGGTCGCGGCGATTTCCGCGGCCAGCACATCACCCGAGCCGCCCATGACTGCGAACAGCGCGTAATACGACGCGACGACGATTGTTACCGTTGGATAGAAGGCACGATCGCGGTCAAGGCCGACCCAGGTGGCGAACAGTGAGACCGCGACAGCCAGCGTGAAGCCGATGAAATATTCCATGTGGTTTCCTTGATGTTGAATTGAGCCGGGGTCAGCTCAGCGTTTTGCATTGGCCGGCATGCTGGCCTGGCGCGTTTCGAGGATCGGCCCGGAAAGCGCCTGCAGGAAAGTCACAAGATCCGCCACCTCCTGCTCGGTGAGCAGGATGGGTTTGCGCTCGGTGTGACCGGCGGCGCCATGCGCGAGCTCGGTGTGGCCCACTTGCGCCGGCGGCGCATTCACGTAGTGCTTCACCACCTCTTCGAGCGTCTTGAACTGGCCGGCGTGCATGTACGGGGCGCGTAACGCCACGCCGCGCAGACTGGGCGTTTTGAAGGCGCCATCCAGCGACTTGTCTTCTTTCACGATGAAACGCAGCTCGGTACATTGTTCCGGCCGGGCATCGCTGAATGCACCGAGGCAGTTGAATTCGTCGGCCTTGACCTTGGCGATCGCGGCAAGACGGCCGTGATCCGGCTCGGACAAGTCGCGCTGCGGGACCGCAGTATTGTGAAACTGCTGGTCAGTGAAGAGGGGGCCGTTGTGGCAGGTCGCGCATTGCCCCTTGCCGATGAATATCCGCAGGCCGTTCTGCTCCTGTGCGGTCAACGTGGCTGCAGTACCCTTGTGGCCGCTCATTGTGGCCTCGATGTAGCGGTCGACGCGCGTCGCGCTGAAAGCGAGCGTCTTCTCGTAGGCGGCGATCGCCTTGCCCATGTTGGCGAACATGCGCGAGACCTCCTGGCGGGATGCCGGATCCATGGCGTCCCAGGCCGCACGTTCGGCAGGCGTGCCGGCCGGTCCGGCATCCTGCGGCACCCGCGACAGTTCCGGCATCGGCTGGAACACGGCTTCATATTCCGCGCGGTAGTGCGATTGCAGCAGGTGTGCGTAGCGGCTGCGGTTGCCGCCATGCTCGACAGCATCTTCGAGCGGGCCGAGGGCCTGTGACCAGACGCTGTCCTTGCGCCCGTCCCAAAACAGCCAGGGGCTGTAGCCGGCGCCAACGATCGGCATGGTGCGCCGGGAGCCGGACCCGACACCCTGTCCCACCGGCAATCCATCCTGGAAGGCCTTGTCGGGGTCGTGGCAGCTTGCGCAGGAGACCTTCTGGTTGCCGCTGAAGCGCGCATCGTGGAACAGCCGCTTGCCCAGTGCGATTGCGGCGGCAGAGTTCTCCACGGCGTTGGAAGGGTCGCGCGGAGCCGGTGGCAGCTGGCTCAGGCGCAGCGTGGCCAGAATGTTGCGTTCCTCGTCGCTCCAGACGGTGTTGCGGGCGGCGCTTGCTTGTGCGGCTGTAGTGACGAACAGGCTCGCCACCGGCGCCAAGACCAGCAGCGCCAGTCCTGTCAGTAGGGCAATTGAAGATTCTTTTCTCATGATGTTCTCGCGATGTCGGGTGTTGGGCTTACTGGAGCGCGCCCGATGCGAGGACCACGGTATTGAAGGTCACGCGGTCGGACGCATTGGGTGTGTGGATTGCCAGACGGATTTCCCACCAGCCCGTCATGCTGAATTTCATGCCTTCGAGCAGATAGTTGCCGGCGGTAAGTTCCTTCGTGACTTGCGGCTGCGACGGCAGGCCGTGGCCGTGCTGCGGCATGCCGCCATCCACCTGAAAGCGCGCCTGGCTGACTGGCTCACCGC
>JBDTSU010000174.1:0-7352 GCA_039930965.1 Betaproteobacteria bacterium | reverse complement strand
TTGGAGGCAAACAGGGTGGAAGGTTTGCACAGTTCGTCGAGTTTGCCCAGCAGGGATATCTCGACGGCATGCCGCCGATGGAAGCCGCGCTGCAGGCGGCGCGGCTGCGCTTCCGGCCGATCATCATGACCTCGCTCGCCTTCGTGCTCGGCGTGGTGCCGCTGGTGTTTTCCAGCGGCGCCGGCGCGAGCGCGCGGCGCTCAATGGGCAGCGGCGTGTTCGGCGGGATGATCGTCGCAACCTTCGTTGCGACCATTTTCATTCCCTTGTTTTTCACCGTGACCAGCCGTTCGCGGCACAAGCCGGGTTCGCCCATGGAGCAGGCCGCCGAAGCGGTGCCGGCCGGGGAGCAGGAACGATGAAATCCCATCGACCCATGAAGATCATCATCGCCGCCGCTATCGCCGTCGTCTTCCTGTCCGCCGCCGGCTGCGCGCTCGGCCCCGACTATCAGCGGCCCGCGCTGGCCATGCCCGGCGCCTACATGCATGATCGTTCGGACATCGAGGCAAGCCGGTCCGCTGGACTCGCTGCGATCCCTGCCCGGTGGTGGACGCTATACAACGATGCCACCCTGGACCAGCTCATCGCCGATGCGCTCGCCCGCAACGCCGATTTGAAGATTGCCGCGGCGCAAGTCGAAGAGGCCGACGCAGTGCTGCGCCAGGCCAACGCAGGTTTGTTTCCGGAAATCGACCTGGGCGGATCGGGTTCGCGCGCCCGTGTCAGCAACTCCCTTGCCACGCCGAATATCGCGCCATTGGTTCGCGACGAGCGGCGCATTGCCGCGTCGACTGCATTCGAGCTCGATTTCTGGGGCAAGCTGCGGCGTGCCTCCGAGGCCGCGCGCGCGCAGGCGCTGGCCAGCGCGTTCGGCCGCGAGGTGGTCACACTGTCGCTGGTGAGCACCACGGTGCAGGCGTATTTCTCGCTGCGCTCGCTGGATGCGCAGGTGGCCGCGACGCAAAGCAGCCTGTCGGCGCGCGAGGAATCACTGGAGGTCGCGCGCAGCCGCGCCGCGGCGGGTCTCGCCTCGGATCTCGATGTCAACCAGGCGGTGGGTGCGCGCGCGGATCTCGCCGCGCAGCTCAAGGAACTGCGACGGCAACGCACCATCGTCGAACACCAGTTGGCGCTGATTACCGTGAATGCCGATCTGAATTTGGCACCCGGCGACATTCATTCCCTGCCGCTGCCGCCGGCGCCGCCCGCCGGCCTGCCCTCTGCCCTGCTGGACCGGCGTCCCGACCTGCGCGCCGCCGAGCAGAACCTGGTTGCGGCCAACGCCCAGATCGGTATCGCCAAGGCGGCGCTGTTCCCGACGATTTCGCTCACCGGGTTCTACGGTGGGCAGAGCGCCGCGCTCGAAAACCTGCTCGATTCCGGCAGCCGCATCTGGTCGTCCGCGTTCGGCCTGACCCTGCCGGTATTTGACGCCGGGCGGGGCAGCGCGCGCGTCGCGCAGGCCGAATCGCGCCAGCAGCAATCGCTGTTCGCCTATCAGCGAGTGGTCGCCATCGCGTTCCGCGAGGTCGCCGACGCGATCACCAATGTGCGCGTGTCGGCGGTCACCGAGGCCGACCTGCAGGTGCGCGTCGACGCCGCGCGCAATTCGCTCGACCTCGCGCGTGCCCGCTACGAGGCCGGCTATTCGCCGTATCTCGATGTCCTCGATGCGCAGCGCACCGCCAATGATGCGGAGCTGGCAAGGGTTCGCAACCGGCAGTCGCGTCTGGCCTACTCGGTGGACTTCATGAAAGCGCTCGGCGGCGGATGGGATGCGCCGGCGTCGCAAGGAAAACCGTGATGACCCGGTTGCCCGCCGGAACAAGCGTGCGCCGCAGCACGCGCGATACGCAACTCGAAGACCGTTGCCAGCGTTTTGTCGAGGTCGCGCAGGAACTTTTCCTCGAGCGCGGCTTTGCCGGCGCCAGCGTCAACGAGGTGGTGCGACGCGCGGGAGGGTCGCTCGCGACCCTGTACGCGGCATTCGGCACCAAGGATGAGCTGTTCGAGGCGGTGATGAATCGCCGCGCGGCCACCATGTTCACCAACATCATCAGCAGCCAGCCGGAGATGCCCAACCTGGCAAGCGAACTGACGCAACTCGCCAAACGCCTGCAGGCCCACATGCTATCGGACGATGCGCTTGCCCTGTACCGGCTCGCGGTTCACGAGGGGCCGAAGTTTCCATCGGTACGCAAGGCGGTGCTGATCAACGGCCTCAAGGGATTTCTGGAGCGGCTCGGCGATTACTTCCGGGAACTGGCGGAAAGCGGCAGGCTGGAAATCGATGATCCGGGCCTGGCTGCGGATTTGTTCCTGACGCTGGTACAAGGGCAGTTGCGGACCATCGCCGCCTGCGGCGATGCCGATCGCCTGTCGCGAAAGCGGCGCAATGCCCACGTGGCACGCGCCGTGGAGATCTTCCTGCGCGTCTATCCGCCGATAACAAAGAAAGGCAAGTGAGCGGGTAATTCTGTTTCCACGTCAATCGCAAGGCAGCATGACGCGCGAAATTGCCGTCCCGGCGTGAAGAAATCAGGCGCGCGAATCGGCCGCTTGTTGCGCCCGCATTTGTGAAAGCTCGGACTCGAGCGCGCGAATCTGCTCGAGCAGCGCGAGCGCCAGTGCCAGCGCATGCGAATCGAGTTCCAGGTCATGGCGCAGGCGGCTGGCCTTGCGCACCGTCACGGCGCAATCGGCGCTGAAGGTCCACGAGAGGTCGGCGGGATTCATGGGCATGATGACGCCGCTGTCGACCAGTTCCCGCACGTCCGCCTCGCTCAGTCCTGCCACGCCGGCCAGTTCCGTGATCGAAATGGTCTCGGACCCATTGAGCCACAACACATCGCGCCGTTCAGTTTGCATGGACTTTCTCCTGCGGAAAATGACCGCGCGGCCGGAACGTCGAGCCGTCCGCCATTTCCTTGAACAAGGCCCGTTCACGCTCGCTGAGTTCGGGCGGCATGACGATCTGCACAATGGCGAACAGGTCACCCTCGGTGCCGGTGCCGGGCCGCGGCAGACCGCGTTTGGACAGGCGCAAGCGCTGCCCGGAATGGGTGGCGGGGGCCACTTTCAGGTTGACCGGCCCTGCCAGGGTCGGCACCTCGATCGTGGCGCCGAGCGCGGCTTCCCAGGGCGCCAGCGGCAGATCGAGATAGAGGTCATGGCCATCGACGCGATAGAGCCGGTGCGGATGCAGCCTGATGTTGAGATACAGGTCGCCGTCGCGGCCGCCGTGGTGTCCTTTGCCGCCCTGGCCGCGCAGCCGCAGGCGCTGTCCATCGGTGGCGCCTTTCGGGATCCGCGCCTGAAAGGTCCGTTCGGCGTGGCGCATGCGGCCGTGTTCATCGTATTCCGGCACGCTCAGGTTGAGGGTGACTTGCGTTCCCCGGTAGGCATCCTCCAGGCTGATCTTCGTCGTCACCTCGAAATCCTCGCCGGGAACCGGCATGTTCGCACGGGCGTGTCCCCGGCCACTACGACCGCCCCCGCCAAAATGCGCAAACAGGTCGGACAGGTCGATATCGTCGAACGAAGTCTGCCCATCGCGGAACTGCCCGCTGAAATCGCGTCCCCAATCCGGCGAAGGCTGGAAATCCTCGCCGGGCCGGTGGCTGCCCAGGCGGTCATAGGCAGCGCGCTTGTCGGCATCCTTGAGGGTCTGGTACGCCTCGGCGATGTCCTTGAATTTCTCCTCGCCCTTGGGGTCTTTCGAGACGTCGGGATGATATTTGCGCGCGAGCTTGCGATAGGCTTTCTTGATGTCGTCTTCGCCGGCGTTGCGCTCGACACCGAGAATGCTGTAGTAGTCCTTGAATTTCACGAAACACTCCGGTTGGAAAGGTCTTTCAATCCGCCGCCATGGCGAATGACCGCTTGCCCGGCGGATGCCGTCAGGTTAGCGCAATCCAGGGGCATGAAGGAAATTTCACGAAGGGAAAATCACGCGGGCCAGCGTGGACCGCTCAGGATGACCCCGGCGCGCTACTTGTCAAGGGCGCCCTGATCGGCATCGCGAAGCAGTCGGACCAGTTCGACGGCGGTGCGCACCCCCATCTTCTGAAAAATACGCGAACGGTAGACCTCGACGGTGCGCATCACAATGCCCAGTTCATCGGCGATCACCTTGTTGAAGCGGCCCGCCACGATCAGCGCCATCACCTCGCGCTCGCGTTGCGTCAATTGCGCGAGCAGCGCCTGCACCGAGGAATGCGCGCGGCTCTGGTCGATTTGCCGGGCGGACATGGCGAGCGCGGCAACGACACTGTCGACGAGCGAGTTGTCGTTGAACGGCTTCTCAAAGAAATCGAACGCGCCACTCTTGAGCGACGACACCGCCATCGGCACATCGCCGTGCCCGGTGAGAAATATCACCGGCCAGCACTCGTGCAGGTTGCCGGCGCGCAACTGGTCGAACAATTCAATGCCGCTCACGTCCGGCATGCGGATATCGAGAATGACGCAGCCTTCGGTGCGGCGGTCGGCCTGGTCCGAGGCGACGTAATCAAGGAACCCGGCGGCATGGCCGAAAGCGCGACTTTCAAAACCGCGCGATTTCAGCAGCCACGCCAGTGAATCGCGGACCGGTTCCTCGTCATCGACGATGTGTATCATTGCTGCAGCCGGGCAGCGACACGCAGAATGCCGTGCCGCGGGCAAAACTCTCAAACCAGAGCCTTCCGCCGTGCACCTCGACGATGCTGCGGCAAATGCTCAAGCCCATGCCCATCCCCTCCGTTTTGGTTGTGAAGAACGGTGAAAACAGTTTTTCGTGCGCCTCTGCCAGGACGCCTGTTCCATAGTCTCTCACATCGATGCGCAGCATGTCCGCGCCTTCGTTGCGCAAGGAAATTTCAAGCCGCTTGTGCTCGCGATCCGCCTCCGCCATTGCCTCGATGCCATTGCGGGTGAGGTTGAGCAGGACCTGCTGCAGCAACACCGGGTCGGCCATCACCGTCGGCAAGTCGTCGGCGCTGGCTGTAGTCACGCGCACACCGGTATTGCGTGCCTGCAATTCGATCAGGGGCAGGCAGTCCTGAAGCAGTTCGCGCATCGCCACCGCGACCCGCTGCGGTTCCTGCTTGCGCACGTAATCGTGCACGCGCCGGATCACCTGTCCCGCTCGATTGGCCTGCTGGTTGGCCTTTTCCAGCGTGCGCTCGATTTCCGCCAATGGCGCGGCGCCGTTGCGCAACATGTTGACGCTGCCGGTGAGGTAGCTGGTGATGGCGGCCAGCGGCTGGTTCAATTCGTGCGCCAGCGACGAGGCGATTTCGCCCATGGTGGTGAGCCGGGTGATGTCTTGCAGCCGCTCCTGCTGCATGCGCATGTGCTCTTCCGCCTGCTTTTGTTCGCTGACATCGACGATCGAGCTCATCCAGCCGGTCTGCCCGCCTTGCGAGTCCAGCAGCGGCGCATCGTAGATCATGACCGGAAAGCGCTGGCCGCTACGGCGCTGGAACACCGTTTCGAACGCGGTCGCGGTAACGTTGCCGGCGCGAATCTGCGCCATGCGTTCCTCGTATTCGTGCGCATATTCCGGCGCCCAGTAGGCCATGGGCGGTAACTTGCCGACCAACTCATCCGCCGCATAGTCGACCATCTTGCAAAAGGCCGGATTGACGTAGGTGACGCGCCCGGTCATGTCCCGCGCGCGCAGGCCGGTCACCACCGAGTCTCCCATCGCTTTGCGGAATGCCGCTTCTTCGCGGAGCATATCCTCGGCGTGCACCCTGCGCTTCACGTCCCGCCAGAGCGCGAACAGGCTCAACAGCAGCATCGCCGTCAGCACCGCGATGCCGCCACGCAGCGCGCCGAGGATCCAGCTCGGTGCCCCGCGAATGCTGTTGGACTTGAGTACCAGCGAAGTGCCGTCGAGCTCCAGCACGGTCTGGTGCGTGTATACGCCGCGTCCGGGACCGGAGACCGCGCGCACGCCGCGGACTTTCTCCTCCAGGTCCGAGAGCACGATTTCGTGGTCCTGGGCAAACCACCACGGGACGTTTTCATCGAGGATACGGCTCATCGCGTACACGCAGATCACGGAACCGGGTGCCGCGGCCTTCTGGCCGGCGGGGGTGGCGATATGCACGGCGAGCATGGCGCCCGCGTCCGACACATAGGGCGAGCCGTAAATCGGCTTGCCGCGCCCGCGCGCCTGGTCGATGGCGACCACCATCGTATCCAGTTCCGCCGCCGATGGCCTTGGCATCGCCGTCGACAATTCGTTGCCCTCGCGGCCGATGGACAGGATGGGAACATGGGCGCTGTCCAGGTAAACCACGCGGACCGCCTCCTTGGTGTTGCGCACAAACCATTCAAGACGGCCGCGCACCGCCGCCGCGTCGAGCGACCGTGACTCGATATCGTGTGCCAGCACCTGCAGCGTTTCGGCACTGCGGTCGAGCTGAAACTGAATGGTCTGTTTCACCCACAGGGTATCGGTGATCAGCTGTTCCTGCGCCTGGCTGGATTCGTGGGTTGTGGACAACGACAGCAGCGACAAGGCCGCGGCCAGCAACAGGACGAAGATCAGTGCCGGCAGCCACCAGCGCAGGCGGCCGCTGAGGCGTTCGCTAAGGCGGCCGGGGCCGCGCAAGCCACGTCCGTCGGCGCCATTGCCAATGCCGGATTCATCCATGCCGCCATGTTCGCTCGCAGCACGACCGAAGTAAACAAGCGCCCATTGTGGATTTCCACAATTGCGGCGGCACGGTCCGCGGCACAGACTTGTCGCGGAATTGCTCCCACCCGCATCGCGCGGGATGGAAACGTCGTTCCGCCTGAAAACAGTCGTTCCAGCTCGATTGCCGCGAGAGGAGAAAATGGGCATGAACGTAACAAGGGTGCAAAGGCTCGACCACCCGGCCGCGGCGTCGAACGATTCGGGCTGCGGCGCGGTCGCGGAGGGTGACCCTGGCACGGAATTGCGCCAGGGCGCACACTGCATGCGACGCCGGTCGATTTCCACCGGTCACATTCGGCGCGCGAGCGCACCGCGACATTGCAGCAATTTACAGATCAACCACCAAAGGAGACTTACATGAGAGTGCTTTACTTCCTTCTGACCGCAGCCCTCGCGGCCCTGCCCGGCGTCGCGCTGGCGCAGGCGCCCATCGTCATCAAGTTCAGTCACGTCGTCGCTGTCGATACGCCGAAAGGATCGGCTGCCGATTACTTCAAGAAGCTGGCCGAAGAACGCACCAAAGGCAAGGTCAAGGTCGAGGTCTATCCGAACAGCCAGCTCTACAAGGACAAGGAAGAACTCGAGGCGCTGCAACTGGGCGCGGTGCAGATGCTGGCGCCGTCGCTGGCCAAGTTCGGCCCGCTGGGCGTGAAGGAGT
>JBDTSU010000173.1:0-7357 GCA_039930965.1 Betaproteobacteria bacterium | reverse complement strand
GGATTCCAGCCCGGCGCAACCCCTGTGGTTGTTCGCTGGAATGACGAATTTTGCAGGTTATGAGAAGTTCCCCTTCAGGTCTTCCGCATCGCCGCCCGCAACTGATCCTTGATCGGCAACTTGCGCAAGCGCACGCCGCAGGCATTGAAGATCGCGTTCGCCAGCGCCGGCGCCACCGTCGGGATGCCCATTTCGCCGCAGCCTTTCGGGTCCGCCGTCGAGCCGATGATACTCACCTCGATTTTCGGTGCGTGAGCCAGCGGCAGGATCGGGTAATCGTGAAAACCCGATTCGACGATGCGCCCGTCCTTTACCGTGATGGCCTGCAGCAGTGCCGCCGACAGGCCGTCGATGGTGCCGCCCTGCATTTGCGCCTCGATGCCGAGCGGATTGACCGGCCGGCCGACGTCGACCGCGCAGACCACGCGCTCGATGGTCAATTCACCGCTTGCCGACACGCTCACCTCCATGGCATGCGCGGCATAGCCACCGAAAGTGAAATGGCAGGCGAGCCCGAGCCCGCGGCCTTTCGGCAGGCTTCGGCCCCAGCCGATGCCGGCGGCGACTGTTTCAAGCACCGCGGTGAGGCGGCCGGTATCGAACGTCGGCCCGCCATGCTGCCGGTAGTCGAACGTGCGCGCGTGGCCGAGCATCTTCAGGCGCAGCGCCAGTGCATCCTGCCGCGTGGCATGGGCGATTTCATCGACAAAACTCTGCACCGCAAACGCATTCGCCCAGTGAGACGGCGCGCGCCACGAGCCGCGCGTCACGCCGGATTTCACGTCGCACCATTCGAGCTTCAGGTTCGGCACCAGGTTGGCCGGGAAATCGTCGGGGTAGAGTTCCGACGACCACAGGTCCTCGGCCTTCATGTTGGCGCGGCGGTAGTACTTGGAGGCGCTGGCGAGCTTGTGATGCCAGCCGGTCACGCGATTGCCGGCATCGACCGAGGCGCGCAGCAAATGATGCCCGGCCGGCCGGTACCAGTCGTGCCGCAAATCGTCGTCGCGCGTCCACATCAGCTTGATCGGCTTGCCGGTGGCCTTGGCGATATGCACGGCTTCGGCGATGAAGTCGTTGGTGAGGCGCCGGCCGAAGCCGCCACCCACCCGCGTCATCTCGACGCTGACCTGTTCGCGCGCGATGCCGGTGATGTTCATGACGAGGCGCGGCACGCCGCCGGGCTGTTGCAGCGGCGCGATCACAAGTGCCTTGCCGCCGGCGAGGCGGACAAAACAGTTCTGCGGCTCCAGCGGCGCGTGGCTGGCGAACGGCACCGAATACACCGCGTCAACGGTCGTTGCATCGCGCGCCGCGGCGTCAACATCGCCGCTATTGAGCACCACCCGCCCGGGCTCCTTCAATAGCCGCGCACACTGCGCATCGAATGACGCGGTCGATTCGTCGGCGAAGGGTCCGCGCGTCCAGGTCACATTCAGCGCGGCGCGGCCTTTCAGTGCCGACCAGGTATCCCTTGCCAGCACGGCGATGCCGGTGGCGAGATTCTGCGTCAGCGCGTCGCCCGCCTTCGGGCCCGGCACCACCACCACGTCGATCACGCCCTCCACCCGGCGCGCGGCGCGGTCGTCGAACGAGCCGATGCCACCGTCGAAATACGGGCAGCGCGTCATCACGGCCATGACGGCATCGTCCGGGTAGGTATCGAGTCCGTAGCGGGCGCGGCCGGTGACGATGGCGCGGCAATCGGTCACACGTTGCGGCGTGCCGATGATGCGATAGTCGGCCGGGTTCTTGAGCGGCACGGGCCCGGCCGGTGCCGGCAGCACGGCAGCCGCCGCCGCCAGCTCACCATAGCGAAGCGCGCGCCCGTCGGGGTGCCTGACCATGCCGTCGCGCGTGCTCAGCACCGCCGCCGCCACGCCCCATTTCCGCGCCGCGGCCGCCAGCAGCATCGCGCGCGCACGGGCGCCGAACTGCCGGTGATCGTCCCACGCATCGGAAATACTGGTGCTGCCGCCGGCGCCCTGGTCGCCGTACTTCCAGGCCAGGCCCTGCGGCCCGGGGACCAGGCCAAGCGGCAACTGCTCGACCGTGACATCCTCCCAGCGCACATCGAGTTCATCGGCGATGATCATCGGCATCGACGTGCGCACACCCTGGCCGATCTCCGGATTGCGGCAGCCGATGAACACGCGGTTATCCGGCTCGATGCGCACAAAGTAGCCCAGCTGGCCGCCCGCCGGCTGCGCGGCCGACAGGACGGGCAGGCCGAATAGCACGCCTCCTGCCGCGGTGGCCGAGACCTGCAGGAACGCGCGACGGTTCATCGCCGGCGAAATCATGACGCGCTCCGCATGCGCCGGGCCGCATCGGCGATGGCCGCCTTGATGCGCACATGGGTGCCGCAGCGGCACAGGTTGGTGATGCCGGCGAGGTCCGCCTCGGTGGGATTGGGTTTACGCGACAGCAATTCGACGGCGGCCATGATCTGCCCAGCCTGGCAATAGCCGCACTGCGGCACATCGGCCGCGATCCACGCCTCCTGCACCGGATGCAAACGGCCGTCCTTCTCGAGGCCCTCAATGGTGGTGATCGACTTGTTCGCCGCGGCGGCCATCGTCAACGCGCAGGCCCGCACCGCCTTGCCGTCGATATGCACGGTGCAGGCACCACATTGCGCGACGCCGCAGCCATACTTGGTGCCGGTCAGCCGCAGTCCGTCACGCAGGAACCAGAGCAGCGGCTGCTGCGGATCGCCGTCAAAACGCCGGCGCGTACCGTTGACCGTCAAGTTGATGATGCTCATGGCGAATCTCCTGTGGACTGATCGTGCCCGGCAGTGTGGCCGCGCGCACCCGCGCGCGCCACGCGCGCGCGACAGGGCGCGGTTTTCCGGGGTTGCGATGCGGGAGAGTCCGGCAAATGGCGCCCGCGCGGGGCCGTGGGCGGGGCCGTTCAGGCAGCATGCCGGCGGGCGGCCGGCACGGGGCGGTCACACCAGGTCGGCGTGGCGGTGCCCGGCCTTCTGGCGGGCAAACGCCAGCGCCACCAGCGCCACGCCGATGGCGCCCACGACGATGATGCCGCGCGTGCCGATGGCCGCCGTGGCCGCGCCGGCCAGCGCCAGCCCGGCCGATTGCCCGGTGAAGAAGCAGAACGCGAATGCGGACACCGCCGCGCCGCGGCGCGCCGGCGCCATTTGCGTGGCGTTGGTCTGCAGCGTGTTGTGCAGCATATAGAAACCGAGCCCGGTGACGAAACAGGCCGGGACCGACCATTCCCAGGCCGGCAGCAACGCGATCGCCAGCAGCGAGGCGAACATGGCGATGCCGCCCCAGAACGCGAGCCCGGCCTCGCCGAAGCGCTGCACGAAGCGGCGCGAACCGCCGGCAAACAGAAATCCGCCCGCACCGAACAACATCACCACCGCGCCGGATGCCGACAGCGACAGGCCATGGGTGCGATGCAGGTGCGTGGCAATGAACGCGAACGCGCCGTACACGAATGCCCCTTCCAGAAACACCGTCAGCGTGACCACGCGCGCCCAGGGCTCGCGCAGCACCATGGCGAATTCACGGAACATGCGCTGCAAGGCGTGGCCTTCGCTGCGGATCGCGCCGAGCGCACGCCCCGGCAGCCGCCGCTGCACCAGGAATAGCAACAGGCTGACCGCGGCAAAACCGCCCGCCAGCAGGAAGAAGGGCGCGCGCCAGCCCAGGTAATCTGCCGCGAGGCCACCCAGCAACTGGCCGGCGGAGACGCCGAGGATCTGACCGATCAGGAACCGTGCCAGCACCGGCTGGCGTTGTTCGTAAGGCACCACATCGCCGATCCACGCCATCGACAAGGGGATGATCGCCGCCAGCATCGCGCCGGCGATGAGCCGCGCCGCGAGCAGCATCGGGAAGCCGGATGCGAGCGCGCACAACAACGCCCCCAGCACGCAGGCCACGCACGCCCAGGCGATCACCCGGTACTTGCCGAATCGATCGCCGAGCGGGCCAAACAACAGTTGGCTAAAACCGTAACCCAGCGTGAAGATCGTCACCACCCACGACGCCGCGCCGAGCGAGACATCGAACTCCGCCGCGAAACGCGGCAACAGCGGATCGGTCACGCGTTGCGAGACGCCGCTGCCGAAGGCGGCGAGCGACAGGGCGACGAAGGCGAGCGGGGAAATTTCCGGTTGCGACGATGCGGGCATCGGCAGACATTACCATTGACCGCCGATGATCGACATCGCGTGGATCAAGGCATAATCTGGGCGCTTACGCCGACCGGAGTACCGCCATGATTGCCGTCATCTTCGAAGTCTGGCCCGACCCGCCGCATCGCGAGGCCTATCTCTCGACCGCCGCGTCGTTGCGCCCGCTATTCGAAAAGATCGACGGCTTCATCTCGGTGGAACGATTCGAAAGCCTGACCGAACCGGGCAAGCTGCTGTCGCTGTCGTTCTGGCGCGACGAACAGGCGGTGGCCGCGTGGCGCGCGGTCGAGGCGCACCGCACGGCGCAGGCGCGCGGGCGCGAAAAACTGTTTGTCGATTATCGGTTGCGGGTGGCGGAGGTGATTCGCGATTACGGCATGACTGAGCGGGAGCAGGCGCCGGCGGACAACCGGGCGATACATGGGTAATGACCTGATTCAAATGCCGGCGTGCGTTTTCAGGATGTGAACAGCCGGCAACGCCTACGGCCTGCGCACCGACGCTTGACAAATCGTCTTCGCGGATCGCCCTACGCATTGGTCAGCCGCGAATACGAAGCCGGTTCGGCCTTTCTGCCGCCAGCATTTTTGACACCTCACACGAGTTTTCTATTCTCTTGCCGACGTTCAACCCAGAAAAATCGTAGTAGTCCGAATTGAATGGCGCAGGCAAATCGAACAGCCCCAATTGACTTAACGTAGCTGGCGATCGCCCGACCTTTGAAAGTTCGTACGCCTGATTCGTCATTGCGCCGTGCGTAAATAAATCATAGGAGAACCCTGTCGCCGGCATGAGACACGAGTAAGAAATGACCATGTACCGCAATAGAAGTCTTCTCATGGCTTACTCTTTTCCATAAGCAGTTTTGAGTACGCATCGAATCCAATTTCCGCTTCCAATCGTTGTGCGCGCACGCTTTCCATGAGGCCCCTTTCGATAGGTGAACTCGCAAGCCGAGTTGCCTCATCCAATTGAGCTTGATAGAGCGGCAAAAGCTTCTCTCGACGCCCCGTTTCGGACGTGCAATTGTGATAACGCTGGTGGGCAAGGTTCCTTATCCGCTCTTCGATATTCTTTGTAGACCGTCGTAGCCGGCGGACCTCATCGCCAGTCTTGTTGTTAGGCGAGTCTTCGTAACCCGCGATGTAGTATTCAAGGTATCTCTGCCGATCTGACAACAAAGGGTTTATGTTCCACGAAAAGGTAGGCAAAGAATAATTGCCAGTCTCGTCGGACTTGGTAATTGCAAAGTGATAACAAACTGTCTTGCTAACTACAGGACTGAATCCGCTTGCATGCCACATAGCGATCACATACACGCCCGCTAGAGGCTTGCCCGTCTCCTCGTCGATTACCCGCCCGCTACCCGCGCAAAGACTCATGGCTTGTATTCCCATGAGAAGGCCGAGCACGATCACGCCGCGCTTCGTCCATAGACGCCTGCCTTGCCAAGGTTGGGTTAGTTCTTTCATTCAATGCTCCGCCTAGTCACACGAATGGGATCTTTCATTGTCACATCCCGTTCCATTGTGATGCTTCATATGCCTTCATCCACCGATGCACGGCAATGTAGTGCATTCGATTTATTCGAAGTGGTGGCAATGGCGGTCACAGTATTGCGGGGGCAATATGATAATGAAAGACCTGACCCCTTTCCTGCTTTCTATCGCACCATCCGCGAGAAAATTGTTCGCTCACTTGACACCGACTAGCTAATGGGTGACCCCTTTGCTTTTATGTTTTGCTGTCACTTTACAGATGATGGATGCCCGTTAAATCGTAGCTCTTCGAACGAATTAGTGTCCATTCGAAATACTATCCCCCAAAACGCAGGGCCACCATCACACGTGATAACCGGATTTCGCGCCTCGTCGCCTAATATTTGGGCAAACTCCGTACGATAGAAGTTTCCAAAAATGTACCGTTTGCCGTCATTCTCGAATCCCACATATTGTCGGTGAAATGACAATTTGGGCGGAACGGGTAATCCTTTCTGCTCGTTGTCTTTTAGATACGACACAAGAAGCTCTTCAAGTTTCAAGACATCTCCCTTCTTCGGTCTCCAGTACTTTAGTTCCCCCATGGGCATTTCGCGAGATCGAGAACATTGCTTAAAGGCTTCCGCCGCAATAGAAGGGGCCAAGACAAATCTGCCGTTAACAGGTAACTCCATCCGCTCGGCCGCGTATACATCACTTGCGATTGCCAATGCACAAATAGATATCGCGCGACGTATCATCAGTATGACTTTCCAATTTCAATGTTAAACGCAAGTGAATTACGGCGATCTTTGCGGCATACAATTCTCATTGTCCGAATTCAAAGGCGAATCAAAAAGGTCAGCGTCAATTGTTTTCAAGCCAGTTGAAAGACGAATGACGCTGAGACCGTTTTTTCCACGGCCCCCTTTTTTGCTTGAACTTGTCGAAGGATTGGTCGTGCGCCACTAGGCTTCGACAGGCTCAGCCCGAACGGACAAAGTGTGCGTCCTCGCTTAACCGAACAGTATTGGACCTGCCCCTGGTCTCTTGACCCCGGCCTCCGCCATCAATTCATGTTCGGCGGCCATACGCCATGCATTAGTGCCGGAATCCACAGGTTTCCGGAACGCCAGTAAATGATACCGAAGAGCAGCCCGATGCCGAACACCGCGGCGAGACCGCTCCATTGGACGCCGCCTGGCGAGATGAGATAGTTGAGGTGCAGCGGTCCGAACGTGAATAGCACGTTGGCAACGAGCAAACCCGCAATGGCACCGAAGCGACGGGTCAGTTCGGTTTGCAGCCAGCCGCGATAAATGAATTCCTGCACCATTCCCCAGATGAGGCCAGTCATCACGGAGAACAGGAGAAATCCGGCGGGTCCATGCGAGGCCAGCAACGTGCGCAAGTGGCCGGCGAACACGATGGCAAAAACGACCGTCGCGGCCGGAATCACCTGAAAGAAATAGAGGCGCTCCTGCCGGCTCCATGCCGAAAACCGGCCCAGTCCGACAGCCGCCATCGGCGCACGAACGTAGGCGCGTTGCGCGAGGACAAACGCGGTCATGAGCAAAACGACGAATGCGAGGTTTACGGCCGGCAGGCCACGCACACCCGCCGCGTCGGAGAGAAATCGCAATGTGAAAAACAGCCCAAAGCCAACGCCAAGGAACGCGACCAATATGCGTATCCCGGTTTTGTCGTCGTA
>JBDTSU010000172.1:0-7420 GCA_039930965.1 Betaproteobacteria bacterium | reverse complement strand
CGCCGGTGCTGGCGCCGATCGTCGCCGAAGTGTACGGGCCGGAAGCCGAAGGCCGCCGTGCCGTCGCCAGGCAGGTGCGTGTCATTTTCGAAAAGACCGCAGGGGTGGTCGATGTGGACGACAGCAGCATTGCCGTTGCCCCACGTACCTTGCTGCTGGTGGACCGTCGCAAGGCCGGGTTGCTGGGTGTGGCGCAGTTGCAGATTGTGGAAACGCTGCGCGCGGGGTTGGCGGGCGAAGCAACCACCTACCTGCATGACGGCAGCAAATATCCGGTGGCCGCGACTATCCAGTTGCCGCCGGAGCAACACGGCGAATTGTCCGCGTTACTGCAGCTCTCGGTACGCACGGCCGCCGGCAAGCTGGTGCCGATCCGCGAACTGGTGTCCGTCAGCGACACGCTTCGCGAACAACCCGTTTATCACAAGGACCTGCACCCGGTGAATTACGTGGTCGGCGACATGGCGGGAAAGGTGGACAGCCCGTTGTACGGCATGTTTGCGATGCGCGCCGAGATCGGCGCCATCACCACACCTGGCGGCGGCGCGATGGGCGAATATTTCATTCGCCAGCCGGACGACGCTTATCGCGACTACGCGGTGAAGTGGGACGGCGAATGGCAGATCACCTATGAAACGTTTCGTGACATGGGCGCCGCCTACGCGGTGGGCCTGATCCTCATCTACCTGCTGGTGGTCGCGCAGTTTGGTTCGTATCTCACGCCCCTCATCATCATGGCGCCGATTCCGTTGACCATTGTCGGCGTCATGCCCGGCCACGCCATGCTGGGCGCGCCGTACACCGCGACCAGCATGATCGGCATGATCGCGCTGGCCGGCATCATCGTCCGCAATTCGATCCTGCTGGTGGATTTCATCAACCTGCAGGTGCGCGACGGCGTGCCTTTCAAGGAGGCGGTGGTGCAGTCCGCCATCACCCGCGCGCAGCCGATCCTGCTGACCGGCATCGCGGCGATGATGGGCGCGTTCTTCATCCTCGATGATCCGATTTTCAACGGACTCGCCATCTCCTTGATATTCGGCATATTCGTCTCCACCTTACTGACATTGGTGGTGATTCCGTTGCTGTATTTCATCGCCTACCGGAAACGGCTGGGCGCTCTCGTTGTCACCCATCCTGAAGGAGAAATAGCATGACCACCTGGAGAATCGTAAGAGTTGTTGCGGGTCTGTTCATCCTGCTGTCGCTGGCGCTGGGCATCCCCGGCAGCCCGATTTTTGTGAGCCAATGGTGGCTTGCGTTCACCGCCTTCGTCGGCGCCAACCTGTTGCAAAGCGGGCTGACCCGCTGGTGCCTGATGGAAAGCCTGCTGCGCAAGGCCGGCATCGAGCCGGGTTGTTAAGGAGAAAATATGCATCTCGCCTGCCCCGCCTGCGGCACCACCAATCGCGTGCCGGATGAGCGCCTGACGAGCGGCCCGGTCTGCGGCCGCTGCAAGACGCCGCTGATGGCGCTGGAACCGGTGGCGCTGGATGATGCCTCGCTGCCGGGTTTCATCGCTAATACCGACTTGCCGGTGCTGGTCGATTTCTGGGCGGCGTGGTGCGGCCCCTGCAAAACCATGGCACCGCAGTTCGCCAGCGCGGCGTCGCAATTGCCAGACGTGCGTTTCGTCAAGGTGGACTCCGATGCGGCGCCGGTCGCAAGCGGGCAATACGCCATCCGCAGCATTCCCACCATGATCCTGTTTCATCGTGGTCGGGAAGTAGACCGGCTTTCCGGTGTCGTGGCCGCACGCGATCTGGTGGCCTGGGTCAGACGAAACGTGCAGCATCGCGCGGCATAATTGAAAGGAAGAACCATGTACTACCTGGTTGAGACAAACAAACCGTTTGAACAAGCCGCCACGGACCTCGATGCCGCTGTGAAAAAGCACGGCTTTGGTGTCCTGCATATCCACGATCTCGGCAATACCCTGCGCAGCAAAGGCATGGCCTTTGAGGAGCAATGCCGGGTGTTTGAAGTATGCAATCCCGCGCAGGCGGCGAAAGTGCTTGCCGCGGATATGCGGCTGAACATGGCGCTGCCGTGTCGCATCTCGGTATTCACGCAGGCAGGCAAGACCATGATTGGCCTGATCAAGCCGGTGGAGATGCTGGCGGCGCTGTCGGATGATCCGGTGTTGACGCAGGTGGCGAAAGAAGTTGAGGCAGCCACCATCCTCATGGTGGATGAGGCGAAGTAAACTCTAGCATTGGCGCGACTTCTGGCGGCAAAAGCCGCCGAAAGCCGCGCCCACGCTTGAGTTTCGTGCCGGAATTGACAGGGTTCTTGGATGTTCCCAGACGATTCGCCGGCCCGTCCACTTGCCAATGAGAATCCCACCATGAGCCAACGTCGTTACCTTGCCGCCGCCCTCATCGCAGCCATGCTGATTGGGCTGGTGGCCGCCGCGTACTGGCGCTTCGGGCGCGCCGTGGCCGTACCAATGGTCAAGGCGACAGCCGGGACCGTCGCGGCGCGCGTGATCGGACCCGGCACGGTACAGGCGCGCGTATCGGTTACGTTGAGCAGCCGCGTGAGCGCCACGGTCACACAAGTCAACGTCGATGTCGGCGATGCGGTGCGACAGGGTCAACTGCTGGCCACGCTCGATGATCGCGACCTGAGCGCCCGGCGCGGTGTCGTGCTCGGCCAGCAGGACGCGCTGCTGCAAAACACCGAAGGCGCGCGCGCGGGGCTGGCGAAAGCGCAGGCCGACATCGAACTCGCCCGCGGCAAACAGCGACGCGATGCCGAATTGCTGGCCAAAAATTTTGTCTCGCAGGCCGTCCTTGATGCCTCGAATGCGGCGCTGCAAGCCGCCGAGGCGGGTGTCGATGCGGCCAGGGCGGCACTCGCCGCGCGCGTGGCGGATGCGCGCACCTTGTCGCAGGAAGCCCGGTTCGCCGACGCGGTGCTGTCCTTCACCCGCCTCATCGCACCGGGCGATGCCATTGTCGTGCAACGCCTGGCCGAAGCCGGCAGTACCGTCGTGCCCGGATCCCCGATCCTGAAACTGGTGGACCCGAAGACACTGTGGGTGGCGACGCGTGTGGATGAATCCGTGGTCGGCCGGGTTCAGGTTGCGCAGACGGCCAGCATCCGCTTGCGAACCGGCGAAGCGATGCCCGGCAAAGTCGCGCGCATCGCCCGCCAGTCCGATGCGGCCACCCGTGAGCTTGAGGTACATGTGGCTTTCGATGCCGTGCCGCGACGCTTTGCCATCGACCAGGAGGCCGAAGTCACCATCGAAGTCGGCGCCGAGAGCGGCATCGTCGTGCCACTGGCGGCGCTGGCCCGGGATCAGAGTGGCCGGCAAGGCGTGCTGGTGGTCGAGGATGAACGCACGCGTTTTCAGGCGGTCGATACCGGCAGCGCGGATACGCAACAGGTGCTGGTGCGTAGCGGGCTCAAGGGCGGCGAGACCGTCGTTGCCGTGGCGGCGGGCATCGTCGCGAATCTGCGCGTGCGGCCAGCCACCGGCACCACGCCTTGAGCACGACGAAATAGGCGATGGACCTCGCTGTCAAGGACATACGCCGCCACCTGGGCAAGTTCCTCGCCACCATCATCGGCGTGGCCATGCTGCTGGCGATTGTGCTGGTAATGAACGGCATTTACCAGGGCAACATTGCCGATGGCGTATGGCTGATCGAAAACACCGCGACCGACCTGTGGGTGGTCGAGCGCGGGCGCGGCGGCCCGTTCAACGAAAGTTCGCGCATGCCGCTCGATGCCTACAAGAGCGTCGCCGCCACGCCGGGCGTGGCCAAGGCAAGTCCGATGGTGATCTATTCCGCGCAGCGCGACATCGCCGGCAAGAGCCAGCAATTCACCCTAATCGGTTACGACGTCTTCGGCGGGCTGGGCGGTCCCGGCGGCATCGTGCAGGGGCGCGCGATCGCCGCGCCGCATTATGAAATCGTCGCCGACCGGAAGCTTGGGCTCGCGCTCGGTGACGAGGTACCGTTCGGAACTCACGAGTACACCGTGGTTGGCATCACGCAGGGCGCGGTCGATGCATCCGGAAACCCGCTGGTGTATCTCTCACTGCCCGATGCGCAGGAAGCCCAATTCCAGCAGGACAACCGCGCGCTGGCCGCCGCACGCGCGGCCAATCTCAAGAAGCTCGAACGTGCCGGCTATTCGTCCGATCAGGCAAGCCGGCTGCTGCCGCTGTTGTCATCAAGCGGAGATACCGTCAACGCGGTGCTGGTCAATGTCGCGCCGGGCGCTGACAGTGCGGTGGTTGCGCAACACATCCGCAACTGGCTGTATTTCAATGTCTATACAACCGGCGAGGAACGCGAGCTGATGCTCGAAGGGCGGTTGCGAAAAATCTCGGCGGTGCTGGGACTGTTCCGCGCGCTGCTGGTGATCGTCTCGATCGTGATCATGGCCCTCATCATCTACGTGCTGACGATCGAAAAGATCCGCTCGATCGCCACCCTGAAGCTGATCGGCGCCTCGAACTGGGTGATCGTGCGGCTGATTCTCGAGCAATCGCTGGCGCTGACGCTGGCAAGCTTCGCGGTGGCTTACCTTCTGCGTGAAATGATCGCGCCCAACTTTCCGCGCACGCTGGCATTCCTCGCTGCTGAGACGGCGCTGACCTTCGGCGTGATGCTGGTGGGCGGCGTAATGGCCAGCCTGATGGCGATCTGGCATGCGTTGCGCACGCCGCCGCAAATGGCGCTGGGAGGGTAGGGTGATGACGGCCTCTCCGGGCGCGCTTGGTTCGCCACCGCAAGTGGGGGCAGGGGTGAGGCGCCCTGTCGTCGAAGTCGAAAACGTCTCGAAAACATTCGGCAGCGGCGAACTCGCCGTGCAGGCGCTGAAGCCCTGTACATTCAATGTGCAGCAAGGAGAGCTCGCGGCGTTGCTGGGCCCGAGCGGCTCGGGCAAGACCACGTTGCTGCTGTCGATCGCGCTGATCCTGGAACCGAGCAGCGGACGCATCGCGATCAACGGCCAGGAGGTTTACAACAACGGCTGGACGGGTGTCGATGAACGCGCCTTTCGTCGCCGCAACATCGGCTTCATATTCCAGCAGCACAACCTGATCCCGTTCCTGACCGCGCTGGAAAACGTCGCCCTGATGATGCAGTTGAACGGCGTCAACCGGCGCGAAGCCACGCGGCGCGCAAAAGAGTTGCTTGGCTATCTGGAGATCGCGCACCGCGCCGATTCACTGCCGGCCAATCTCTCCGGCGGCGAGCAGCAACGCGTGGCGATCGGTCGCGCGCTGGCCAACGAGCCGCCGCTGATCCTGGCCGACGAGCCGACTGCCGCGCTCGACACCGAACGCGGCAGCAAGGTGATGTCGCTGCTGGGCAAGATCGCGCGCGAACGCAAGTCAGCGGTGATTACCGTCACGCACGATCACCGCATGATCGAAGGCTTCGATACGGTCTATCACCTTGATGATGGGCGGCTCTCGCGAATGCCGGAAACAATCACGGCGCATTAATCGCGCAGAGGGAACTCCTAAAACTCTGTCATCCCCACCCGAGTTGGCCCCTGTGGCCATGCGCGGGAATGACAAGTAGTCGAGGTTTCGAGAGGTTTCCGAAGGGAACTTCTAAAAGCCCGTCATTCCAGCGTCAGGCTGGAATCCAGTCCATCGTAATTTCAAGGACTTGGATTGGACTGCGTCCCAGCCTGCGCTGGGTCGACGAATTCTCGATGTTTCGAGAAGTGCCTGCCTGTCAGACGCCAGCATTTGCGCGGTTTCCAGGCGCGAAATCACCCGAAAAGGCGCATCAGTTCGTGAGTTTTCCTTGCGCATGCGTGGGAGCGCTTAGAATCGTCCACTTCTCAACGCGCCCGCGCCGACTAGCGCTGGCCGGTCGACGCCGATGCCTGCGCAGTTATACTCGTTCAAGCGATGCTCATAGGATGCCCATAGGATGCCAATAGGACACCCATAGGACACCCAAGCCAGCCCTGTTACCAGGACGCCAGGTCGTGATTCCTATGAAGTCCGCAACAAGACAAATACCCATCGCCTGATCCCCTGCCAAATAAAATTGAAACCACCATGCCCGCACTCACTGATGAACTCATCCTCAAACTGCCGAAAACTGATCTCCACGTTCACCTGGATGGATCGCTGCGCATCCCGACGCTGATCGAGCTCGCGAAACAGCGCAACATCAAGCTGCCCTCTTACACGGTGGAGGGCCTGCGCGAGCTGGTCTTCAAAGACACCTACAAGAGCCTGCCTGAGTATCTCGAAGGATTCGTCTACACCACGGCGGTCATGTGCGACGCCGAAGCCATCGAGCGCATCGCGTACGAATTTTGTCTCGACAACCAGGCGGAAGGCGTGCGCTATGTTGAGGTGCGGTTTGCGCCCCAGCTTTCGGTGCGCGACGGTTTCACCATGACCGAAGTGGTGAAGGCGGTCGATCGCGGCCTGCGGCGGGCCGCGCAAGAATTCAATGCCCGGCCCGAGGTCAGTGACGGCCGGGAGCCGAAGTTCGTGGCGGGCATGATCCTCTGCGCCATGCGCCACTTCGAAGGGACGTGGTCGCAAGGCTTCAGCCGCTTCTTCGACGCCATGCCCGAGGCCGATCGATTCGAGTTGTACTCAACCGCGAGCGTGGAGGTTGCGCGCGCCGCCGTGCGCCTGCGCGACGAAGGCTGCCTCGTGGTCGGGATCGACCTGGCAGGTCAGGAGAAAGGCTACCCCGCGGGAGACCACAAGCACGCCTATCAGATTGCCCATGAGGCCTTCCTCGGCAAGACCGTTCATGCCGGCGAAGACTACGGACCTGAATCCATTTTCCAGGCGCTGGGCGATCTGCATGCCGACCGCATTGGCCATGGCACATGGCTTTTTAGCGAAGACAGGATTGAAGCGCACATCTCCGACAGACACGCCTACGTGGAATCGCTGGTGGAGTACATCGCCGACAAACGCATCACCCTCGAGGTATGCCTCACCTCGAATCAGCAAACGGTCCCGGAGCTTGCGGATCTGTCCAGGCACCCGTTCGCCGAGATGCGCAAACGAAAGCTCTCAACGACGTTTTGTACCGACAACCGCCTGGTGTCGAACACCACGGTGTCCAACGAAATCGGGCGCGCGGTCAAGGCTTTCGATCTCACCACTCGCGAAGTCCGCGATTCGCTCATCTACGGCTTCAAGCGCAGTTTCTTCCCGGGGTCCTATCTGGAGAAGCGGCAATATGTGCGACAGGTGATCGATTACGCGGATCGGATTCTTGGGAAGACCGAGAGCAGTTAGCCGGCAGCAGGCCGCGTCGTATGGAAATGCAGTCGTGGCGCCTACAATTTCACCTCTAACTGTGTCGTTGCTCCGCCGATTAGATAGAGTGGACTATCCAGGAAGCGTCATTCCCGCGAAGGCGGGAATCGTGCGCCCGTGATGGCGTCAAATCAGCACGGTGGA
>JBDTSU010000171.1:0-7503 GCA_039930965.1 Betaproteobacteria bacterium | reverse complement strand
CAGCCTTGTCGATGCCGCGCTTCAGGTCCATCGGGTTCATGCCGGCGGCAACATACTTCATGCCTTCAACGACAATCGCCTGTGCCAGCACGGTGGCGGTGGTGGTGCCGTCGCCTGCGACGTCAGAGGTCTTGGAAGCCACTTCCTTGACCATCTGTGCACCCATGTTTTCGAACTTGTCTTTCAGTTCAATTTCCTTGGCAACCGATACACCGTCCTTGGTGATGGTCGGCGCGCCGAAGCTGCGCTCGAGTACCACGTTACGGCCTTTCGGGCCCAGGGTGACTTTAACTGCATTGGCGAGAACGTTTACGCCATGAACCATGCGGACGCGCGCGTCGCCGCCGAATTTGACTTCTTTAGATGCCATGATTGTTACCTCGTATCAAAAATATTGGGACGGGAATTCTTTGAAAATCAGTTCGCTTGGGAGCGATCAGGCAACCACAGCCATGATGTCTTCTTCGCGCATGACGAGGAGCTCGTCGCCATCTACCTTCACGGTGCTGCCGGCGTATTTGCCGAACAAGACCTTGTCGCCGACTTTGACGTCGACCGGAAAAAGCTTGCCGTCTTCGTTCTTCTTGCCCGGACCCACGGCCATTACTTCGCCTTGATCGGGTTTTTCGGCGGCAGTATCGGGGATCACGATCCCAGATGCAGTTTTACGCTCTTCTTCCAAACGCTTGACGATCACACGATCGTGCAAAGGACGCAGTTTCATAGCTCACTCCTTGGTTAACATATTGATTTACAAGAAAACCAGCCAGGCGGCCGGTGGGTACTTAAGGGGAGCGTTCTTCTGTTAGCACTCAACCCAATGGAGTGCTAATAATAATGCCGATATGGGTAGATTTCAAGTCCAGGGGGGCAAAAAAGCTGCTTTTTTGCGCCCAGCCACGGCTCTTCAGAGGGCAATTTCCCTGCGTCCACAGACGATCGCCGTGCGAATGTATCCAAGCGGAAATTGAGTGACCAATCACCAGACACGACCCTGGACGCTCGTTCCGAGACGACACGGTGAATCGCGCGGAAGATGGGGTGATATGAGACACCTTCAATGGAAAGCTCGCGCTGGCGCGGGTTTCCGAGTATTTTCGGCCTGCGAGCCGCACCAGCACTGGAGTTTCACATTGACACCGGGGTTTTCCGGCCAACGGCAAGACCAGCGGTTGCCGCAACCCTAGCTCATGCCGACGATGCGGGAAATTTCGATTTCGCCGAGGAGAGTGTCACAATTGCCGGGCCACCCGAACCCGAATTGAAGCCACGGAGGAGACAGCATGAAGCATCTCAAACAGGTCGTCACGATAATGCTGGCCGCGCTCTGCGCGCTGGCGGGCCCCGCGATCGCGCAGGACAAATGGCCTTCCAAGCCGATAAAGTACATCGTCCCGTTTCCACCCGGCGGCACCACCGACATACTCGCCCGGCTCATCGGCGCGAAGCTGTCGACGGCGCTGGGTCAACCTGTCCTGGTGGAAAACAAGGCCGGCGCGGGCGGCAACATCGGCTCCGATTTTGTCGCCAAGTCTGCCCCGGACGGCTACACCATCCTCGGCGGCACCATCAGTTCGCACGCCATCAACGTGAGCCTGTACAAGGACCTGCCGTACGATCCCGTCAAGGATTTCGTCCCCATCACCCTGATCGGCACCAACGCCAATGTACTGGTGGTCGATCCAAAGAATCCGGCGAAAGACCTGAAGGAACTGATCGCGCAAGCCAGGGCGAAGCCCGGCGCGATGAGCTTTGCCTCGGCGGGCAACGGCACGTCCCAGCATCTGTCCGGCGAGTTATTCAAGAGCATGGCAGGTCTCGACATGGTTCACATACCGTACAAAGGAAGTGCGCCGGCCATTCAGGATGTAATGGGCGGACAGGTGCCGATGATGTTCGACACCACCGTGGTGGCCGCCGCCCATATCAAGAGCGGCAATGTACGCGCACTGGCGGTGACGTCGTCGAAGCGCGTCAGGGGGATGGAATCCATCCCGACCATGTCCGAAGCAGGGGTGCCCGGCTATCAACTGGTCTCCTGGCAAGGTATCTTTGTCCCGGCGGGTACGCCGAGAGATATCGTGCAGCGACTGAATGCCGAACTGGTCAGGATCATCGCGCTGCCCGATATTCGCGAACGCCTGGACGCACTCGGCGTCGACCCGGTGGCGAATTCGCCGGAAGAATTTTCCACCTTCCAGAAGGCCGAGATCGCCAAGTGGGCGAAGGTGATCCGGGAAGCCAACATCAAGTTGAATTGAACGATGAAACCGCATCGCAACTGGATCGGCGGCGAATGGCTGGAAGGCGCCGGCGCCAAGGCCAACGTCAATCCTTCCGATACCGATGACATCATCGGCGACTATGCACAGGCCGACGCCGCGCAGGCCGCGACGGCCGTTGCCGCAGCCCGTGCGGCATTCGCCAAATGGTCGCTGTCGACGCCACAGCAGCGCTTTGACGCGCTCGATTTCATCGGCAGCGAAATCCTCGCGCGCAAGGCGGAACTTGGCGATTTGCTGGCGCGCGAAGAGGGCAAGACCCTTGCCGAAGGCATCGGCGAGGCCGGACGTGCCGGACAGATATTCAAGTTTTTTGCCGGCGAAGCGCTGCGCATCCCCGGCGAGAAACTTGCCTCGATCCGGCCGGGTCTGGATATCGAAATCACCCGGGAGCCGGTGGGGGTGGTGGCCATTATCACGCCGTGGAACTTTCCCATCGCCATCCCGGCCTGGAAGATCGCCCCTGCCCTGGCGTACGGCAACTGTGTGGTGATGAAGCCCGCCGACCTGGTACCGGGTTGCGCATGGGCCATCGCCGACATCGCCAGCCGCAGCGGCCTGCCGCCGGGCGTATTCAATCTCGTGATGGGTCGCAGCAGCAGCGTCGGCCAGGCCTTGCTCGATCATCCTGATGTCGATGCCATCACTTTCACCGGCTCGATCGCCACGGGTCAACGCGTGGCCGACGCCGCCGTGAAACGACACGCGAAGTTGCAGCTTGAAATGGGCGGCAAGAATCCGCTGGTGGTGGTGGATGATGCCGATCTCAACCTCGCCGTCGAATGCGCCATTCAAGGCGCGTTCTATTCAACCGGCCAGCGTTGCACGGCATCGAGCCGCATCATCGTCACTGCCGGCATTCACGACCGGTTTGTGGAGGCACTCGCCGCCAGCACCCGGGCGCTGATCGTCGGCGACGCCCGCGCGAAGGACACGCAAATTGGGCCGGTCGTCGATCAAAGCCAGCTCGACCAGGACCTGCGTTACATCGAAATCGGCAACCGCGAGGGCGCGAAACTCGTTTGTGGCGGTGAACGCATCGAACGCGGCACGCCCGGCTTTTATCTCTCACCGGCGCTATTCGTGGATGCGACTGCCGCCATGCGCATCAGCCGCGAAGAAATCTTTGGCCCGGTCGCCAGCGTGTCGCGCGCGCGGGACTTTGATGAAGCCCTGCACATGGCCAACGATACCGAATTCGGGCTTTCAGCCGGCATTTGCACCACGTCGCTCAAGGTCGCCACCCACTTCAAGCGGCATGCACAGGCGGGAATGGTAATGGTCAATGTACCGACCGCCGGCGTGGACTATCACGTGCCCTTTGGCGGCCGCAAGGGCTCCAGCTACGGGCCGCGCGAGCAGGGGCGCTACGCGGTGGAGTTTTACACGACCGTTAAAACTGCCTACACCTTCGCATGACCCGGTCGCAACCATGCCGGCAATCTCCCGGCTCAATGGGCGAATTCACGGAACGCCGCGGCCACCCTCCAATCCTCCTGATCTGACACGATGAAATCACGCGTCCTGCAACATGGCCGTCTTCTGCCGGCCATGGAAAATGTCCTTCACGGCGAGTTTGCCGCGCACCGTCTGGCGGATGAGGCGGATGCCGGCGCGTTCCTCGCCCGTCATGGCGGCGAATTCAACGTGCTGGTCACGTCGGCACGATTCGGCGCGGATGCCGCCATGATCGCGGCCTTGCCGGCATTGAAGGCCATCTGCAGTTTCGGCGTGGGTTACGACACCATCGATGTCGACGCCGCGATGCGGCGCGGCATTGTCGTCAGCAACACGCCGGACGTGCTCAATGATTGCGTGGCCGACATCGCGTTCGGCCTGTTGATCGATATCGCGCGCGGCATCTCGGCGTCGGACCACTTTGTTCGCCGTGGTGACTGGCTGAAGGGCGCTTTTCCCTTGCAAACACGCGTCAGCGGCAAGCGTCTCGGCATTCTGGGGCTCGGCCGTATCGGCCGCGTGATCGCCAAACGTGCCGCCGGGTTTGACATGGAGGTGCGCTATCACAACCGGCAACCGGTTGCCGGCGTTGAATATGCCTACGAACCGTCGCTGACCGGACTGGCGCGGTGGGCGGACTTCCTGATCGTGGCCAGCGCCGGCGGCGACAACACCCGGCATCTGGTCTCGGCGGAGGTCATCAACGCGCTCGGGCCGGAAGGTTATCTCATCAATATCTCGCGGGGAAGCGTCATCGATGAGCCGGCGTTGGTTGATGCGCTCATGAGCCGGCGCATTGGCGGAGCGGGGCTCGATGTTTTTGACAAGGAACCCAGCGTGCCGGCGGCGCTGCTTGCGCTCGACAATGTGGTGCTGCTGCCGCATATTGGCAGCGGCACCCGTGAAACCCGCCAGGCAATGGCCGATCTGACGATGGCCAATGTGCGCGCGTTTCTGGCCACCGGGTCCCTGATTACCGCCGTCGCCTAGTCGATTCGCGCGGACGGGGATGCAACGGCCTGCAGGCGGTAGCCCAAACCATAGACCGATTGAATGATCAGGCCGCGTGCGGCGGACAATCCCAGTTTGCGGCGAATGCGGCTGACATGGGTATCGAGTGTGCGCGACGTTTCCATCAGCTCGCCGTCCCACAGGCTCTGGATGATGTGGGCGCGCGGCACCACGCCGTTCAGGTTCTGAAACAGCATCAGCGCGAGGGCATATTCAAGGTTCTGCAGCAATATCTGCTGTCCATCCACATGAAAAACGCGATTGGTCAGATCAATGAAAAATGGCGGTACCGTCAGAAAGACGCTGCCGGCGGGTCGCGGATAGGCGCGTCGCAACGTTGCGCCAATGCGTGCGGCCAATTCACTGCGTCGAACCGGCTTGACGATGAAGTCGTCGGCGTCGGCGCCGAGCGCCTCGACCACGTCCGCTTCGTCGCCGTGCGGGGTGCACAGGATAATTGGCGCGATGGCCCGGCCGCCGTTTCGCAGTTGACGCACGAACTCGATGCTGTCGACGCCGGGCTGCGCCGAGTCGATGAGGATCAATGAAAAATCCGCCGCGCCCGGCGTGCCGATCGCACCCAGCAATGCCGGGCCGGAATTAAACCGGATGGCGTTGTGTCCCATTTCGCCGATCCAGGCGGCGAGTGTCTCACCCCTCGTGGCGTCGTCGTCGACGATGGCGATTGTGAACGGCATGTCCGCGGCAGGATTTTGTGCGGTGGCTTTCATGGCGTCTGTTTCATGGCGGGCTGCCGGCATAAAGGGCGGGAGGGTCGATCCCTGATGAGCCGGACTATAGATTCGCGAGCGCTGTGCAGCGGTGAAGGACGTCACGATTTCACGATTGGTCACAGCGAATTTACAAAAGTCCACCTTTGCGCGTCGCAACGCCGCCGGCCGGACGGGCGCACTTACGGTGGGCTGGCCTGCATATTTCATGGGGGCGCGTTTGACGAAGTGGGGGGGCCTTGCGGCGCATGCGTAGCACCCGTCCAAACCGGAAACCGATGCAGCGGTTTCCGAGGGTCGATGGGTGAACGATCTTTCGTTCGACTGACCACGGCATGGCGGGCCATGGCGCGGGAGGAGAAGAGCGCGAACACCCGGCGTAGGTCAACGTGCCAATTGGATCTCGCAAAGATGACGTTGCCAAGAGCGAAAATGGTAACGAAACGGGGCCGATCCATGAAACAGGCAGGCTAAAATTGACGGATGTTCGGCACCCAGGATCTGTTGCTTTTCATCGTCTCCGGCCTGCTCCTCAACATCACGCCCGGGCCGGATGTGCTGTATATCGCCGGCCGTAGCGCGGCGCAAGGCATGGCGGCGGGCGTGTGGGCGGCTCTCGGCATTGGTGCCGGCTGTTTCGTGCATATCGGTGCCGCGGCACTGGGACTGTCCGCGATACTGGCCACGTCCGCGATGGCCTTCACCGTGATGAAATGGATCGGTGCGGTCTATCTGCTCTACACCGGCATGTCGATGTTGCTGGCCCGGCGCGCGCCGTCGGTTGCAGCCATCGCGGCGCCTCCCGCGGCGTCGCCGGCGAAAGTCTTCTGGCAGGGATTCCTGACAAACGCGCTCAATCCGAAGGTGGCGTTGTTCTTCCTCGCGTTCGTCCCGCAATTCATCGACACCACCAGTCCGACCAAGGTGATGGCCTTCCTGTTTCTCGGCATGATCTTCAATATAAACGGCACGCTCTGGAATGTCTTCGTGGCGTGGATGGCGTCGCGGCTACTGGGCGGTCTCGGTGGCACGCCGGCCTCCATGTTGTGGCTGAATCGTGTATTGGGTGGCCTGTTCGTCGGCCTCGGTGTGAAGCTCGCACTCAGCGACCTGCGCTAGTGTCGTGTCCGATTTTGCTGGTGCGCCCCAATTGATACACCCAGCGCCGGTCGCGCGGCGTCAGGCGCCGTTCCGGCGCCTCACTCAGGAGTGGACAGGGCGGATTGCGATAGCCACCCGGCTGCAGCGTAATGTCGTCTGCCACTTCCGACCAAAGCCCGCCGCGCACGGGACGAAACAGCCACTGTACATAGCCTGATCGTCCTGCCGCCTCGATCAGGTCTTCGCCATCGGGAACCTCGGCGACGAACGGCGAATCGCCGTCGATGGCGATCGGCGAGGCGCCAAAGGCGTGCATGCCGTCAATGGTTTCACGCGCCGCCGCGCCGGCTCGGGAAAATGGGCGCGCCTCCATTCGCTCCAGGTTCCAGGCGCCCAGTTCCCACGCGGTTTCCAGGGCTTCATGGTCGAGGTCGTCGAAACGATCCCAGCGCCTGTTGATTTGCAAGGCCGAGCTCGGCACCGGCTGGTACGCGACTGCCGCGGATTGGTCGGTGAGCTTCACTTCCACAAAACCGTGCCAGTGCAGCGTCAATACCGTCGGCGTGTTGGTATGCGGTACGGCCGCCAGCGAGATGGCCACCAGCGGCAGCCGATTGGCGATGAGTTGAGTCTCGATCAAATCCAGCAGGTTCATGGAATCCCCTCCGGTAAATTGACAGTGCCAGTTAATACCTTGGCGGCGCGCGCTGCGATGACGCTTTTCACATTTCGCCAAAAAAAGAACCTGGCGTGTTGCTAGCAAACCATCGCAACGGGTGCCAGCGCTCGCTATCTTGTGAACTTCGTCACAGTCTTGCGAAACAGTCGCCATGGAATTGCAGCGATCTCCCGAGTGAAACCGCCAGTCAGCGCACTTTTTGCGACGCTGTCGTGAAATGGCAACATGCTGCCACCCTCAC
>JBDTSU010000170.1:0-7517 GCA_039930965.1 Betaproteobacteria bacterium | reverse complement strand
CTGGACACACAGATCCCGGCCGATCGCTCGAGCTACGGCACCGGCGCCGAACTGAGCCTGCGCAACGAGGTGATCCTGCGCGAAATCCTGGAAGCGGGCAGCCGCAATCCGCAAGCCATCGGCAATATCGCCGCGAAGAAGGCGGTGGAATATTTCATCAGCGGCATGGACACCGCCACCATCGAGCAACTGGGCGCCACGCCGCTGGCCGGGGAACTGAAACGCATCGCCGCCATCAAGCGCAAGTCCGAACTGCCCGCCGCGTTCGCGCATTTCAATCGCCTCGGCATCGGCGCGCCGATCGCCTTCGACGTGACGCAGGACGAGAAGGACGCCACCCACTACATGGTGTCCTTGTCGCAAGGCGGCCTCGGCCTGCCGGACCGCGATTTCTATTTCAAAAGCGATGCCAAGTTCGAGGAGTGGCGGCTCGAATACAAGCGCCATATCGGCAACATGTTCATGCTGCTCGGCCAGAACGAAGCCGATGCCCGGCACGATGCCGAAAAAGTGTATGCGCTGGAAAAGCAGCTGGCGCAGGCCTCGATGACGGCCGTGCAAACCCGCGATCCGCAGGCGGTATACAACCCGCGCCGCCTCGCCCGCCTGACCATGGAGGCGCCCGGCATGTCGTGGTCGTCGTATATCCAGGAAGCGAAACTGCGCTCGCCCGGCAGGCTCAATGTCGCGCAGCCGGCCTTCATGGTCGAAGTCGCCAAACTGGCTGGCAAGCTGCCGCTGGAAGACTGGAAGGCCTACCTGGCCTGGCACCTGGTGCGCAACAGCGCGGCCAGGATGTCGTCGGCGTTTGAACAGGAGAATTTCCGCTTCTATGACACCGTCCTCGATGGCAAACAGAAATTTCCGCCGCGGCATCGTCGCGTCGTGGAGACCATCGGCGGCCGTTACGGTGATGCGCGGCTGGGCGAGGGCCTGAGCCAGTTGTTCGTCGAGAAGACCTTTCCGCCGGAGGCCAAGGCCAAGGCGCTGCAACTGGTGAACAACCTCAAGCTCGCGCTGCGCGACCGGCTCGAGGCCATCGACTGGATGACCCCGGCCACCAGGAAGCGCGCCCAGGAAAAGCTCGCGGCCATGCAGATCAAGATCGGCTATCCCGACAAATGGCAGGATTTTTCCGGTGTGAACGTGGACCGCAAGGCCTACCTCGCCAACGGCTGGGCTCTGAACGAGCGCGAATTCGACCGCAATCTGGCCAGGCTCGGCAAACCGGTGGACCGCGCCCGCTGGGAAATGGGCGCATACATCGTCAATGCCTATTACAACGCCAACCTGAATGAAATCGTGTTCCCGGCGGGCATCCTGCAGCCGCCGTATTTCAATGCCGCCGCCGACGATGCCGTGAACTACGGCGGCATCGGCATGGTGATCGGCCATGAAATCACCCACGGCTTCGACGACCGCGGCCGCCAGTACGACGCCAAGGGCAACCTCAAGGACTGGTGGACCAAACAGGATGCGACGCAATACGTCGCGCGCAGCCAAGCCATCGTCAAGCAATTTGATGCCTATGAAGGCGTGGAAGGCATCAAGGTCAACGGCAAACTGACGCTGGGGGAAAACATCTCCGACCTGGGCGGGCTCAAGATCGCCTACCTCGCACTGCAAAAGGCAAACAGCGCGCATACGCCGGCATCGATTGACGGCCATACTGCCGAGCAGCGTTTCTTCCTGTCCTATGCGCAAGGCTGGCGTTCGCTGGCCCGGCCGGAAGTGGAGCGGGTGCGCCTGACCAACGATGGCCATTCGCCGCCGCGCTTTCGCGTCAAGGGCCCGATCGCCAACCTGCCGGAATTTTCCCGCGCCTTCGCCTGCAAGGCCGATGATGCCGCCGTGCGCAGCGCGGCCGAGCGGGTGAATATCTGGTAGGGAGGCGTCGCTTCCCGGTCTCGTTTCGCCACACCCTCCCGAGTCGCTCTCCGTCACATGTACCTTCCCCCTTTTGCAAAGGGGGAAGTCGCCACGCAATCTGTAAGGTCATCGCGCGAATGTGCCCCGGCACTCTTGACCGCGCTCAAATCTTCTGCGCGGATGACGGGATTAAACTGGGCTCTCATGCAAAGGGTGGACAGTGTGGCGTCACGCCGCTGCCCTCTGTGGTCAATTGCCGGGGGAACGCCATGAGCCAGAACGATCGTCGTGAAATCCTCAAGAACGGCGCCGTCGCGACACTGGGCGCCATCGCCGGGTGTGCGCTGCCGGGCGGGGCCGGCAGCGACATCAAGACCGTGTTCCCGGTCGGCGTGACGGTGATACCAGTTGCCGGCGGCAGCGACCTGTTCCCCGTACGCCGCATCTATTGCATCGGCCGCAACTATGCGGCGCATGCGCGCGAGATGGGCTCGGACCCGACGCGCGAGCCGCCGTTCTTTTTCCAGAAGCCGACCGACGCCATCCAGTTCATCGCGCCGGAGCGGGTGATGGATCATCCCTATCCGACCCTGACCAGGAATTATCACTACGAAGTCGAGCTGGTGGCGGCCATCGGCCGGAGCGGACGCAGCATTCCGATCGACCGGGCACTCGACCACGTATTTGGTTATGCGCTCGGCCTCGACATGACCCGCCGCGATTTGCAGCGCGCCATGGGCGACCAGAAGAAACCCTGGGAGATCGGCAAGAGCTTCGACAAGTCCGCGCCCATCGGCCCCGTGCACACGGTGGCCCAGGTCGGCCATTTCCGCGAAGGCGCCATCTGGCTGAAGGTCAACGGCGAGATCAAGCAGAACGCCAACCTGAACCAGATGATCTGGAGCGTCGCCGAGCAGATAAGCAAGGTTTCCGAGGCTTTCGAACTGATGCCCGGCGACATCATCTTTTCGGGCACGCCGGAAAATGTCGGGCCGGTGGTGCGCGGCGATGTGATCGCCTGCCACATCGATAAATTGCCGGACCTGAGCGTCAGGATCGTCTAGCGATATAGCGCCGGACACGATTCGCCCCGGTGAATCGATTGTTAACATTTGTGCGCGACCGCGCGCTTGCGTTGTGTCGGGCCGCGTCGCAAGATAAAACTTCGCTCTCCATGTAGGCGAGATTCCCCGTGATTCTCACGCAAGCCGATCTGAGCCGTTACCTCGATTCGCCGCACGCCTGCTGGGTGCAGGACATCGAGCGCGGCCGCGTGGCGTGGGCGAATGCGGCGGCGCTGCGCCTGTTGCGTGCCGGCAGTCTCGAGGAGTTGTACGCGCGCGATTTCTCGCCGCGCTCGCGGACTTCACGCTCGCGGCTGGACATTTATTTCCAGCGTGTGTTCGCCGGCCAGGTGGTGACGACGCAGTGGACCTCGCTTTCGGGCACCGGGCCCATCACCTTCCTCGCCGAGATTCACGGCTGGGTGGACGCCCAGGGCGCCCGCCAGCTGTTCTTTGATGCCCGCGATATCGCCGATTCGGTCTGCGCGGAGGGGCTGCGCATGCTGGAAGCAGCGCGTCATTCGATCGCCTTCTTTTCGCTCTACAGCCTCGATGGACGGCTGCTTGAGCGCAATGCGGCCTTCGTGCGCGAGTTCGATGCCGTGCTGGCCGGCGGGGGCGACCGCTTCCTGGCGCTGTTCGCCGACGCGGCCGAGGGCGAGAGCATCCGCGATGCCGTCATTACCGTCGGCGAACATCGCGGCCGGAGCCGCATTGTCACCCCCGGCGGGATTCGCTGGCACATGCTGCTGGCGCTCAGCATTCTCGATCCCGTCGATGGCGAGCGCGTCATTCATGTCGAGTCATTCGATATCAACGATCAGGTCGAGGCCGAGTTGCGGGCGATAGAGTCGGAGGCATTGCTGCAGCAGATCGCCGACGAATACCCGCATCCGGTGGCCTACGTCAATACCGATCGCACCTACCGGTTCGTCAACCGCACTTACTGCAACTGGATCGGCAAGCCGCGCGAGGCGATCATCGGCCGCAGCGTGCTTGAGGTGGTGGGGTCCGACCTGGACCGGATCTGGGACGAACTGACGCCGCGCCTGCTGCATGGCGAGCGCGTGAGTTACGAGCGGTTCGCGCAGTATCCCGGCCGCGGCGAGCGCTGGATACAGGTCGATGTGGTGCCGCACCAGGGGCCGGACCGGCAGGTCAATGGCGCGTTTGTGTACGGCTACGACGTGCACACGCTGAAGCTGGCCGAATCGGGCCGCAAGGCCACCGAGCGGCAACTGGAACTGATCACCGACAATCTGCCGGTGGCGGTGTCGGTGCAGGACGGCGACTACCGCATCCGCTTCGCCAACCTGGCGCTGCGCAACTGGTTCAACCTGCGCCACGACGCGATCATCGGCCGCCACATTGCCGAAGTGTTCGGCGGCGATATCTTCGACGAGTCGCTGCCGCAGGGCGAACGCGCGCGCAAGGGCGAAATCGTGCAGATCCGGCGCCGCGAGGAAGTCGCCGGCAAGACCCGCTGGATCGATATCACCATGGCGCCGTTTGACGACGGCGAGTCGATTCGCGACGGCCTGATCGCCGTCTATGCCGACGTCACCACCCGCGTCGAGGCCAATGAAGCGCTCAATCGCGTCCGCAATACGCTGACCTCTCACCTCGCCAATACGCCGCTCGCGGTGATCCAGCTCGACGCCGCGGGATGCGTGACGCAATGGACCGGCCATGCGCACGAGATATTCGGCTGGAGCGAAGCCGCGGCCATCGGCCATACGCTGGACGAGCTCAATTTATTCGAGGAAGACGGGCGCGCGCGCTTTGCACAGGAACTGCATCGCCTCGACCACGGACTCGCCGACCGGTTCACGGCGGCGTGGCGCAATGTGCGCAAGGACGGCGTTTCGCTGCATGCCGACTGGTTCGGGTCGGTCCTGCGCGACACCGGCAAGGTCAGTTCCTACCTGATGCTGGTGCAGGATGTGTCGGCGCGGGTGTCGGCCGAGCGGCACCTGCATTACATCGCCAATCACGATGTGCTGACCGGACTCGCCAATCGCACCCAGTTCCAGGAACGCCTCAAGGCCGAAATCGCGCGCGCGCGCCGGCTCAACCAGTCGCTGGCGGTGGCGCTGCTCGACCTGGACCGCTTCAAGTACGTCAACGAGAGCCTGGGTCACAGCACCGGCGACATGCTGTTGCAGGAGGTGGCGCTGCGTTTTTCACAGGCCATCGGGCCCAACGATTTCATCGCCCGCACCGGCGGCGATGAATTCATGCTGCTGGTCAACCTGGAAGGCGACGACACCCGCGGCGACCGTGTCGCCGAGCAGTTGCGGCGCCTGCTGCTGCGGCCGTTCCGCCTCGCCGAGCAGGACATGTTCGTGACGGCGAGCATCGGTGTTTCGCTGTTCCCGCACGATGCCGACAACGAGGTCGAACTGATCAAGAACACCGATTGGGCCATGTACCGGGCCAAGGACGCCGGCCGCAACAGCGTGCAATTCTATTCCGCGGCGCTGGCGCACGACAGCCCGATGCGCCTGTCGATGGAAAGCGAGCTGCATCGCGCCGTCGAATTTGGCCAGCTGGAGCTTCACTACCAGCCCAAGCAGAATCTTTTTACCAAGCGCATCACCGGCGCGGAAGCGCTGCTGCGCTGGCGGCATCCGCTGCGCGGGCTGGTGGCCCCCGACGAATTCATCCCGATTGCCGAGGAATCGGGGCTGATCAACGAGCTCGGCGCCTGGGTGATCGCCGAGGTGTGCCGGCAGATCGCCGACTGGCGCGCCCGTTTCGACCATGTCCCGCAGATCGCCATCAATCTCTCCGCCGTGCAACTGAAGCGCCGCGAGCTCGCCCAGGAAATTCTCAACGAACTCGCCAGGCACCGCCTGCCCGGCAGCGTGCTGATGGTGGAAGTGACCGAGACCGCGGTGGTGAGCGATCCGCTGCTGGCGACGGTATCGCTCGACGTGCTGCGCGACCACGGCGTGCGCGCCGCGATCGACGATTTCGGCAAGGGCTACTCGAGCCTCACCCAATTGAAGCGCCTGCCGATCGATGCGCTGAAGATCGACGGCTCGTTCGTGCGCGGCGTGGTGGTCGATCGCGACGACGCCGCCATCGTGCAGGCCATCATCGGGCTGGCGAAAAACCTCGACCTGCGGGTCATCGCCGAAGGCCTGGAGACCCCCGAGCAGATGGCCTTCCTCACCAGCCATCAGTGCGAAGAAGCTCAAGGCTATCTGATCTCGCGGCCGTTGCCGGCGGAAGAATTCGCGGCGCAGTTCCTGGCCCCGGCGTTACAGAAAGGCTAGCAGTTTGTTGAAATTCTCGGTATTCACAGTTTTCGTGCTCTTGACCGGGCACTTCTCCCTTTGAAAAAGGGGAGAGCGCAGCGAGGGGGGGAGAGGGAAAGCGAAGCGAGGGAGCAGTGCAGCGGTTGTGCCAAGAAAACGACCGAAAATCTCCCTCGGCACCCTCGCTTCGCTCTCCCTCTTTAGAAAAGAGGGAAGTAGTTTGTATCGACCACGATTTGCCGTGACACTTCGAAATTCAGCAAACTGCTAGCACTGCCGCCACGGCAGGCCCGCCTTTCGCCAGCCGCCGAGATGACCGCGCTGGCCGTGCTCGTTGAGGTCGCCTTCGAAGCCTTCGAGGATATTGAACGCCTGGGTGTAGCCGGCGGCCGCGGCGACCGCCGCCGCCGAATGCGATCGTACGCCGCTGCGGCACAGGAACAGCACGATGTCGCCGGTCGCGCATCGATCGCGCAGTTCGGGCAGGAAACGCGCATTGAATTCCCCGCCGGGCCAGTGCTTCCAGACGATCAGCGATGAACCCGGCACCCGGCCGATATGCTGGTGCTCGAACCGGCTGCGAACATCGACGATCTTTGCGTTCGCGGCGGAGTACAGGCGGAATGCCTCTTCGGGCGTGACCTCGCCCGCGTAAGGCAGGCTCTTCCGCAGGCCGCGTTCGCCGGCGAGGGCGAGGATTGCTTCGGCTTCGGTGAGCGGGGCATTCATGGCGGGCTACCAGTAGTTCTCGACGGCAAGATGCCCGGGTGCGCCGCGCCGGCTCACCGTGAGGCCGCGCCGGGTGAGCAGCGCGCGGGTCTCGTCGACCATTTCGGGATTACCGCAGATCATGATGCGCGAGCGGTCGCCGTCGATGGCCAGGCCGACGGCGCGTTCCAGATCGCCGCTCTCGATCAGATCGGTGATGCGCGCGTTGAGCGTATCCGGCACCATCTCGCGCGTCACCGCCTGCACGTAATGCAGGCGCGAGGCGAAATCGGCGAAGTATTCGCTGTGCTCGAAATTGCGTATTACCTCCTGGTAGGCGAGTTCGTCCTCGCTGCGCACGCTGTGCACCAGGACCAGGTTTTCGTAGGTCTCCCAGGTCTTGAAGTCGTAGAGGATGGACATGAACGGCGCCAGGCCCGTGCCGGTGGCCAGCATCCACAGGTCCTTGCCCAGCTCGAACCGGTCGGTGGTGAGAAAGCCGAGGCTCTTGCGCTCGACGAAAATCCGGTCGCCGACCTTCAGGGTCGACAACTGGCTGGTGAACTTGCCGTTGGGCACGACGATCGAATAGAACTCGAGGAACTCATCGTAG
>JBDTSU010000169.1:0-7586 GCA_039930965.1 Betaproteobacteria bacterium | reverse complement strand
GGCGGCGGATTTCCATCGACAGGCGCACATCGTTGGCGTTGCGGTGGTCGCTGGAAAAATGCGAACGCACCCGGTCGCGCAGGTTGACGCTCTTGCCGATGTAGATGGGCAGATCGTTGACGCCGTAGAACACGTACACACCGGGACCGTCGGGCAACGTCTTCAGCGCGTCGGCATCGAGCTGCGCCGGCAGGCTCGGCATTTTCAGCAGCGTTTTGGTGGCCGCCATGACCGCTTCGGGCGGATGCTCGCGCGCGGCGGTCTGCATGAACTGCCACGCGAGCCGGGCGTCGCCCAACGCCCGGTGGCGTCCGTCGACGGCGAGACCGTGACGCGCAATCAGCGCATCGAGACTGTGCTGGGCATGCTGCGGATACAGTTTGCGCGACAGCCGCACCGTGCACAGTACCTCGGCGCTAAACGGCACGCCCATGCGCCGGAACGCATTCTTGATGAAGCCGTAATCGAATCGCGCATTGTGGGCGACGAACAAATGGCCCTCGAGGCGCGCCCGCACGTCGTCGGCCAATTGCGGGAATGTCGGCGCGTCGCGAACCATCGCGTCCGTGATACCGGTGAGCGCCTGGATCTCCGCCGGGATGGGCATTCGCGGATTGACCAGCGACGACCATTCCTCGACCACCCCCCCGCCCTCGATGCGCACGATGCCGATTTCGGTAATGCCGTCGCAGGTCGCGGCGACGCCAGTGGTCTCGAGATCGATGACGGCGATGCGGTCATGCAGGAAGGGCAGCATCGGCGAAGTTTACGTCAGGCGGTTGATTGCGCCCGCAGTTTGATATGCATCAAAAGCGTGCCGGGGCGCATGCCTAACATGGGGTCTATTCTCGGAGAATCTTATGTCAATCCAACGCGACATCCTCGTCATCGGCGCCGGTCCCTCGGGACTGGCGCTGGCCAATGCGCTTTCCCGCGAGGGCCTGCGCGTCACTGTCCTGGAAAAGCTGCCGGCCGCGGTGCTGGCCGATCCACCGGCAGATGGTCGCGACATCGCCCTGACCCATCGCTCGCAAGCGATCCTGGCCTCGCTTGGTATCTGGGAGCGCCTGCCAGTGCAAGAGATCGCGGAAATCCGCCGCGCGCGGGTGCTGCACGGCACGTCGCCGCAGTTTCTTCAGTTTGATCCTCATCAGGCCGACGCCGGCAAGTCCGCGCTGGGCTACCTGGTCGGTAATCACCTGTTGCGCCGCGCCGCGTATGAAGCGGTCAGGGAGTCGACAGGCCCGGCCGTGGACATCATCGACGACACCGGCGTGATCGGCCTGCACAGCACCGGTTCGGCGAGCGAAGTGACGCTGGCCGATGGTCGCTCGCTGTCCGCATCGCTGACCATTGCGGCCGACAGCCGTTTTTCCGAATCGCGCCGGCGCATGGGCATTCCGGCGCACATGCACGATTTCGCGCGTGTGGTGATCGTCGCCCGCATGCAGCACGAGCATCCGAACGACGCCATCGCCTACGAGTGCTTCCTGCTCGGCGGCACGCTGGCGGTGCTGCCCTTGAACGGCAACCAGTGCTCGGTGGTGATCACGCTGTCGGCCGATCGCGCGGCCGAAATCGCAAACTGCCCGCCGGCACAGTTCAACCGCTGGGTCGCGGAACAGTTCGAACACCGGCTCGGCAGCATGCAACTGACCGGTGAACGCCACAGTTATCCGCTGGTCGCCGTCTACGCGCGGCACTTTTGCGCGCCACGCTTTGCCTTGCTGGGCGATGCCGCCGTCGGCATGCACCCGGTGACCGCGCATGGCTACAATTTCGGCCTGTACGGCGTGGAATCGCTGGTGTCGGAAATTGGCAAGGCCCGCCGCGCCGGCGACGATATCGGCGCCGACGCGGTGTTGCAACGTTACGAACGCACCCACCGGCGTGCGACGCTGCCGATATTTCTCGGCACCAACGCGCTGGTCAAGCTCTATACCGACGACCGCCTGCCGGCACGGGTGGTGCGGCGCGGACTGTTGCGCGTGGCCGACCGGATTCCGCCGCTCAAGGGATGGATTACCCGCCACCTGACCAATATTCCCGCGCACGCGCGCCTGGGGAATCGATAGCGCCCTGTCTTTCCCGCCGGCGGGTGGCGAAGCCTTGCCACAGGTAGTAGCATTCAGGCGAGCGAATGTTCGCCGTTGATTGCTGATCCTATCCCCCATGAGTACCGGCGGACAAGTTGATGCCGTTCCAGAGCCGGGGGAATTGCCCTCCGGCGAGGGCACGTCCGCGACTCGCATCGAGATCCGCACGCCGCAGGAAATCTGCGCGGACTATGGATCGGATTTCGTGCCGCCGGCACCGCTGGAAAAAGTCGCCGTCGCACTGGCGACCCTTGATCAGCCGCCGCTGAATGCGCGCCGCGTGACGCCGGAACGCGGTGCCTGCGGATGGTACATCTGGGGCGGGGAGGGCGGCGGCCGGTCGGGCACACCGGGCTTTTTCCAGACGCTGCAAGTCGCCCACTTGCTTGAACGCTGTCCGCAGATCATTCCCTTCCTCGGGCTGGCACCGGGCTGGCGGGTGCGCCTCGCCGCCGAGGGACCCGAAATCAAACCGCCGCATGCGGTTGCGCCGCCGGACAACGTCGCCGTTCGCCGCATCGGCTCGCGGATCACGCGGCCGCCGGCGGTCAAGCAGTGGGTGTGGCTGTCGATCCTGCTGCACATTCTGGCCATCGTGCTGTTCGGCGACACCACCGGTCAGGGCACGGTTCGCGGCGATCGGCCGGGCGGGCCCCTGAACGTGACGCTGCAGGGGAAGGCCGATCACGCCGCCGACGCCTTGGTGTTGCGTGCCGACACCCGGCTCATCAGCCTGCCACGTCGCGAAACGGCGGCCGCCGCGGTGCCGCCTTCGCCAGCGGCGACTACCGCCGACTCGGCGCCACCCAAAACCGCGGACGACGCGCCGGCAGCGCCGGTCATGCCGCGCGTGATCGCAACCGACGTCGAGAAACCGGTCACGACTTTTGTGGTGCCGGTGAGCCCCCCGGAAGTGGTGGCGCCCGCCGAGCCGCCGGCGGCACGCCTGCCGGAATCGCTGCCCAGGCTCGACGCCATTGTTCCGCCCAAGCCTATCGAGCCGGCAAAGATTGAGCGTGATATCGCGCTGCCGGCCGAACTGATTCCGCGCCTGGCGCCGTTGGTACCGGCACGTAGCGAACGTGAGACGATCGCGCCGGCGGTGCAGGCGCCCCGCCTGAAGACCTTTGTGCCGCCGCGCATCGAACCCGAAGCGGCCGCACCGCCCCTCGAGATCCCGCGCATGGCACCGCTGGCGCCGCCGCAGATCGAGCGTGAAATCCTACGTCCCGCCGATCTGTTGCCGCGCCTGCCGCCGGTAGCACCTCCGGCCGCGCTCGAGGCCGCGCCGCCGACCGCGCAGGTGCCGCGCCTGCCCCCGGTCGCGGCGCCGACCGATCAGGCCACCGAACCGGCACGGGCAGCACCGCCGGCGGCCACGACACCGTCAACCGCGCCACCGGCAACCGCGGTGCCGCCCGCCTCGCCGCCGGCGGTGGTGCCCGGCGCACCCGGTGGCGCGGACGCGAGCAGTGATGCGGCGGCACAGGCGCCGCGCGGATCAACCGTGACCCCGGCGCCGGTCCAGGCCGCACCCGGCAGCAAACCGCGCATCGACCTCGATGCCGTCCGCCAGCGCGCGCGCGAGATTGCACGCGAAGACTCGGGGCCGCGCACGCTGCTGCCGTTCAACGTCAGGCCCAGGGAAGACACCCGGAACAAGGAACAGCAGGCCTTCGACAAGGCATTGAAACGGCCGGATTGCCGCGATGCGTATTCGAGCATGGGCCTTGCCGCGGTGGTGCCTTTGCTGCTGGACAGCGTGTCCGAGAAGGGCTGCAAGTGGTGAACAGCCTGGAAAGGGCGAGTGGCCGACATACCGTCAGATATCAGCCACTCGCGGTGTAAGCGCCCTGTCAAAAAACCGGAACAACAAGGCGCATTACGGATTGCCCGCGCCAGGATCAGCGGCGCGGATTGTCGGGGTTGCGGTCTACCCGATTGGGTATGCCGTCGCCGTCGCGATCACGATCGCGGTAATTCGGCGTTCCGTCACGGTCGAGGTCGCCGTAAGGACGATCACGATCCCAGCGACTGCGTTCGATGAGCCAGCGGCCATCGCGCTCAATCCAGCGGGGCGGATGAAAGTAGTAGCCGACGCGTTCGCGTTCCCAATGACCCTTTACCCAGATATGGCGATTGCCGCGCCAATCCCAATAGCCGGGCGCCCAGACGTAACCTGCGCGCGGCGCAGGCGCGACCTCATAACGCACCGGCGGTGGCGGAACATTGATAAACACGTCAACTGCGGCTTGCGCCGACGACGCGACCGCGCCAAGGGTTGACGTGGCGATTGCAATCATTAGCAGTTTGCGGGTCCACATATATGCCTCCAGTCTTGATGAGTGGCGGTGCACAAGATCAACGCGTCACCCAAACAGGGCGATGTAGGACCCATGGTAAAAAACTATAAGAAAATGGTGCAAAACGCGAACCTGAAAAGGTAATGGCCGACATTTCGTGAAATATCGGCCATTCGCTGTTTTCTACGTGATATCGCCGTCAAACGACGACGCATCGGCGTCCCCCGCGCTTATTGCCGGCGCGGATTGTCCGGTGCGCGGTCGCGGCGATTGGGTACACCGTCATTGTCGCGATCGCGATCGACCGCGTTGGGAATGCCATCGCGGTCACGGTCGCCCATGGGACGGTTGCGGTCCCAGCGGCTGCGCTCGTTTACCCAGCGGCCTTCGCGTTCCACCCAGCGATTGGGTTGATAGAAATAACCGACGCGTTCGCGTTCCCAGTGGCCCCTTGTCCAGACATGGCGGTTGCTGCGCCAGTTCCAGTAACCGGGCGCCCAGATATAGCCGGCGCGCGCGTGCGGCACGACTTCATGGCGCATCGGTGGCGGGGCGACATTGACATACACATCCACCGCAGCTTGCGCCGAGGGCGCGACGGCGGCAAAGCTCGACGCCACGATAGCGCCCAAAAGCAGTTTGCGAGTCCACATATAATCCTTTAATGTCGATGAGTAGTGCTGCAACAGGTTAACGCGCCACCCGGCGTTGCCGATGTAGGAGCAACGCCCGATAAGATGTAAGCAGGTGTTGCGACGCCGCGGCCAGCCGCCTACGGCCGGCGTCCCTCACGTGGTCTTCACCTCCCAGTTTGGAAAGAATCGCCATGCAATACCAGCAACTCGGCAAGAGCCCGCTGAAAGTCTCCCGTCTCTGCCTGGGCACCATGATGTTCGCCGACCAGACCGATCTCGCCGAGGCGCGCAACATTACCGCGCATGCGCGCGAAAACGGCGTCAATTTCATCGACACCGCCGACGTCTATTCCACCGGCAAATCGGAAGCGATGGTCGGCGAGCTGCTGAAGGGCGCGCGCAGCGAGTGGATCCTCGCCACCAAGATCGGCAATCGCATGTCCGCGCGGCCCAATGAATCGCAGTACTCACGCAGCTGGTTGCTGCGCGAGTGCGAGGCCAGCCTGCGGCGCCTGGCTGCCGATTATGTCGATATCTATTACCTGCACCGCGATTACAACGGCATGGACCTGGAGGAGCCGTTGCGGGCCATCGACCAATTGCTGCGCGATGGCAAGATCCGCTACTGGGGCGTCTCCAATTTCCGCGGCTGGCGCATCGCCGAAGCGGCGCAGCTGGCGCACGCGCTGAACATGCCCGGCCCGGTGGTCTGTCAACCCTATTACAACCTGCTCAACCGCCAGCCCGAGGTGGAAGTGTTGCCGGCCTGCGCGCATTTTGGACTCGGTGTGGTGCCTTACAGCCCGATTGCACGCGGTGTGCTGTCCGGCAAATACGCGCCCGGCGGCAAGCCCGCTGAAGGTTCCCGCGCCGGGCGCGGCGACGCGCGCATCATGGAAACCGAGTTTCGTGCCGAATCGCTGCTGATCGCCCAGACCCTGAAAGCCCACTGCGCGAAAGACGGCCGGTCGCTGGCGCACTTTGCCACCGCGTGGGTGCTTGCCCACCAGGCCGTCAGCGCGGTGATCGCCGGGCCGCGCACACTCGCGCAATGGCAGGATTATTTTGGCGCGCTCGATTGCGTGATCGGCGCGGAAGACGAATCGCTCGTGGATTCGCTGGTCAAACCCGGTCACCCGTCGACACCGGGATACAACGACCCGTACTATCCGTTGATCGGGCGCACCACGGGGATCTAACCTGCATATTTCGTGGGCCGGCCCCTTTTCGTTACCACTCTCACTCCTGGCAACGGTCAACTTTGTGAAATCCAATTTGCACTTCGACCCACGATCGAACGCGCCCCCCATGAAATATTCAGGCTAGTTTGTGGTGATCGTCTATGCGCACGGCTTTCGCAGCTCTTCACTGTCGCGAAAGGCAACGCAGCTGCGCGAGTATCTGCGTGTGCACCATCCTGCCATTCGCTTCGTCGCGCCGGACCTGAGCTTTCGGCCTTCACTGGCGGTCGCGCAATTGCTTTCGGCGTGTGAAGGCATCGTGCCAGCGCAGTTGACCATCGTTGGTTCGTCGCTGGGCGGGTTCTATGCGGTGGTGCTGGCGGAGCGTCTCGGTTGCCGCGCGGTGCTGCTGAATCCGTCGATCCGTCCGTTCGAGACGCTGGCGAAGCATCTTGGCGAGCAGAGCAACCTGTATACCGGCGAGAAGTTTATGTTTGATGCTGCACATATTGAAGAATTGGAGTCCCTGTTCGTGGCGGCCATAACGCGGCCGGAACGGTATCTGCTGATCGTGGAGATGGGGGATGAGTTGCTCGATCATCGGCGGACGATGGCGTATTGCGCAGGGGCGACCCAGATCGTGATCGAGAGTGGGGATCATGAGTTGAAATCGTTTCCTTCACATTTGGCGGAGGTGGTGGAGTTTGTAATGGGGAAATGAAACCCTGGCATTGGGGCGGGTGTGGGCGGCATTTGTGGCTGGGAGTCGCGCCAGTGCTGGGGTTTCGTGTTTTTGTTTATTTTTCGCACCGCGAAGCCGGGTACCTCTAGCTATAGCATCGTTATTCGCGAACGGCTACGAGTGACTATTTGCAAGGTGAGAAGCCGGGGGTTGCCCGGCGGCAACTTACCTTTCTTGCTTCGCCAAGAAAGGTAAGCCAAAGAAGGCGACCCCAGAGTCGTCGCCACGGAAAGCCCTGCATGGCTTTCCGGTTCGGCAGGCGCAAAGCTGTGCTTTGCGAAATCCCTGCCTCACCCTGCGCTACTCGGAACGACAGGCCGCTGCGCAACTCGGGCTCGAACGATTGTCGTCGCTAACGGTCTTGTTTGTGCTCGCCGCTCAGACAGGTCTCGCCGACTTCTCCTTCACTCGCTGCGTTGCTCAGCGCCTCCTATGGGGACCCAGGTCGAACTTTCACCACTGTCGTCCCGGACTAAATCCGGGACGACATCACCTTTTGTTTGCAGTGATCGCGTTGCGACAAGGGATCCCCATAGGAGTCGCCGAGCAACGCAGGATCGTGCGGGGCAGTCCGCGAGCACCGTCTGAGCGGCGAGCACAAATACTCTGACAACATTCAAAACCCCACC
>JBDTSU010000168.1:0-7596 GCA_039930965.1 Betaproteobacteria bacterium | reverse complement strand
GCTCGAGCCGCTGATGAGGATCATCGGGAAGCAGTTGGTGGTGGCGTTGGCCAGCGCGGTCAGGCCGTTGAGAAATCCGGGCGCGGACACCGTGAGGCAGATGCCGGGCTTACGGGTAATGAAGCCGGCGATGGCGGCGGCATTACCGGCATTCTGCTCATGGCGGAATGCGATCACGCGCAGGCCTTCTGCCTGCGCCTTGCGGGTCAGGTCGGTGATCGGAATGCCGGGCAGGCAGTAAATGGTGCTGATGCCGTTCAGTTTCAGGGCATCGATGACGAGGTGGAAACCGTCGGTCAATTCTTGTGTTGGTGCATCGTTTGTCATGCTGGGATGCCTCGCGCTCTCTTCGTCAATTCAATCCATCAAATGAACGAGTGTTTTTTGGGATGGATACTACCGGGGTGGCAAACAGGGCCGAGTTTTCTCAATTCACGGCATTCTTGATTTTGATCAAGACCAGAAAATCACTGATCTTCGCTTGTGTTGCCACATCATAAAAAATGCCAAAATGGTTGCGCCTTGATGCCTGTCAAGAGTACGTTCCACATCAATTTTCTGGTCCCCGCCAAACACCATGACATTACTCATTTCGCATCCGCAACGCGACCCGATTCGCGTCCAGCTTGCCAAGAACATCGTCCTGCGAACGCTGAAGCCGCGCGCCTTCACGGAACTCGAGAAACATCTTGTCATCACCGACTACAAGAAGGGCGACCTGCTGCTCGGCCAGGGCGATCACGACATGGCCCAGTACTTCATTCTCGACGGCATCCTGAAGCGGGTGGTCTCAAACCAGGAAGGCAAGGAAATGATCCTTCGCTTTTCAAAGGAGGACGACATGGACACCAGCTACGCCGCGTGGCGCCTGCGCACGCCGGCGCCCTACACCATTCGCGCGGTCGTCAAGTCGCGCGTGGCGCACTTGCCGATGGAGCAGTGGGTGGAATTCCTGGACAAGCATCCTTCCGCGAAAGACGATTTTGAATACGAAGTCATGCACCTGATGTCGGAGGTAATGGCGCACACCATCACGCTGCATTTGCTGGATGCCGCCGGCCGGGTGCAGCGGTTCCTGCGCAAACATCCCGATCTGTATGAACGGGTGCCGATGAAGGAACTGGCTTCACATCTCAATCTCTCGGCCGAAACACTCTCCCGCCTGAAGCAAAAGGGCAAGGTGCAGGCAATACTCGCCCGCTAACCCGGGCAACCGGTCAGCGGGTGGACCCGGAGGGAAAGATCCGCCCGCCGACGCCGCCGCTCATCGTGCCCAGCCGGTTCTCAACTTTGCTCACGCCGTCAACGGCGCCGGCCACCCCGCCGCACTGATCGCGCTCGCCCGGATTGGAGACGATCCCTGACAGTGTCACGGCGCCGCGCTCGACCACGACGCTGATATCCACATGCGATGTGCCGGCGTGGGCGCGCAGCGCGCCGCGAACATGCGCGGCCAGCGCCAGATTCAGCAAGTGCTGGCGCGAGTCGGGGGTTTCGGAAAAGGCAGGATTCCTCGACAATGCCACGACCATGTCGACGCAACTGGCGACCGGAATACGTTCCGTGTTCAGCGTCAGGTCGTAGAGCGACGGGTCACCCCACTCAACGTTGAAATGCTCGGACATGCGCGCCGCGCGCGCCGCATCATCGACGCGAATTTCCTTGCGGGCGAGTTCTTCGTCATCGGTTTCGAGGCGCGCCATCAGGCGTTTCACACGAAGCGGCATCGGCGAGCATATCTTGATGCCCGGAATGTGCGAAACCGGCCGCAGCCACATCGTCGCGCCCCACCCGCGGATCAGCACATTGCCCTTGACGGCAAGATCAAAAATTTCTTCCGCGGTAAATATCGATATGGTCTTTTCGTCCGCGGCCCAGCGCTCGATGGCGCTGGCCTTGCCTTCGCGCAGCCGGCGAATGAGGCTTTTCTTGACCTGCATCTTGCCCGCCACCACATCGCCCACCTCGTGCCGGACCTGCTGAAGGCCCAGTGCCTCACACACGCCCAGCACCACATCCTTGCCGAGGGTGGCCATCTCCTGCGACATCGTAATTACCGGCATATCAAATCTCCTTGAAGTCTAGCGGCCGCGCAGCCTGGCGATGCCCGCACGGAGCGGCGCCCAGAACAGCATGACCAGGGCAAGCACCGTAATGCTCGCGACCAGCCCGTTGTCAAAGAAGATCGACATGGTGCCCTGCGACATCAGCATCGACTGGCGGAACGCATCCTCCGCGCGGTCGCCCAGCACCAGCGCCAGCACCAGCGGCGCCAGTGGATAATCGAGCTTCTTGAAGATGTAGCCGACGACGCCGAATATCACCATCAGCCAGACATCGAACATGGAACCATGCACGGTGTAGGCGCCGATCGCGCAAATGACCAGGATCACCGGCGCGACGATCGAAAACGGGATGCGCAGGATCGCGGCAAAGAACGGCACCGTCGTCAATACCACGATCAGCCCGGCGATATTGCCGAGGTACATCGAGGCGATCAGGCCCCAGACGAATTCTTTCTGCTCCTGGAACAGCAGTGGCCCCGGTTGCAGGCCCCAGATCAGCAGGCCGCCCAGCAACACCGCGGCCGTGGGCGAACCGGGAATGCCCAGCGTCAGCATCGGCAGCAGGGCCGAGGTGCCGGCCGCGTGCGCGGCCGTTTCCGGCGCCACCACGCCTTCCATCTCGCCCTTGCCAAAATTGGCGCCATTCGGCGACATGCTCTTGGCGATGCCGTAGCCCATGAACGAGGCCGGGGTGGCGCCGCCGGGGGTGATGCCCATCCAGCAACCGATCAACGACGAGCGCAATGATGTCTTCCAGTACTTGGGCAACTGCTTCCAGGTATCGAGCACCACGCGCATCTTGATCTTTGCTTCCGCGCCCTTGAAGGCCAGGCCTTCCTCAATCGTCAGCAGGATTTCGCCGATGCCGAACAGGCCGATCACGGCGATCAGGAAATCGAAGCCTTTGAGCAGATCGGTAAAGCCGAACGTCATGCGCAGTTGTCCGGTCACGGTATCGAGGCCGACCGCCGCGAGCGCGAAGCCGATCATCATGGCGGCGATGGTCTTGAACGGCGACCCTTTGGACATGCCGACAAAACTGCAGAAGGTCAGCAGGTAGACGGAAAAATACTCGGGGGGGCCGAATCGCAAGGCGAATCGGGCCACCAATGGCGCGGTAAAGGTAATCATCAGCACCGCCACCAGCGCGCCGACGAACGATGACGTGAACGCCGCGGTCAGGGCTTCGCCGGCGCGTCCCTGCTGCGCCATCGGGTAGCCGTCGAACGTGGTGGCGACCGACCACGGCTCGCCGGGAATGTTGAACAGGATCGAAGTAATCGCCCCGCCGAACAGCGCCCCCCAGTAGAGGCAGGAGAGCATGATGATGGCCGACGTCGGGTTCATCGCGAAGGTGAGCGGCAGCAGGATCGCGACGCCGTTCGCACCGCCCAGGCCCGGCAATACCCCGATGAGTACGCCGAGGACAATGCCGACCATCATCAGCCCCATGTTGTAAGGGGTGAGGACGACGATGAAGCCATTCATGAGGTTGGTGATTTCTTCCATGGCCGATTCCTAGTTCAGGCCCAGGGCCGCTTCGAGCGGGCCTTTCGGCAGCGGGACCTTGAACCACACTTCAAACAGGAGAAAGAACACCACCGGCACCGCGACGGCCACGCCGATCGTCATCGGCCAGGCGTACTTGCCCAGCCATTTCATGAACAGGGCAATGAATATGGTCGAGGCCACATATATTCCCAGCGCCGGCACCGGCCCCACGCCGCCGATCAGGCCGACGTAGATGATAGTCGGGATCACCACCGACAGGATCATCTTCAGCGATGACATGCTGACGAACGATTCACCACCCTTGACCTTGAAGGCGGCGACAAAATTGATGGTGCTGGCAATGCACAGGATCAAGCCGATGTAAAAGGGAAAGTATCCGGCCTCGGGGCCGTCGGATCCCCATTTCGCGCCGAGCCGCCAGCTGTCCACTATCACCACCAGGCCCATCAGGAATATCACGACGGCGACGATTGCGTCGACCGCCTTGACCGACGCAGCAGACTTCTCTTCCGATGCTTCCACAGCGACTCCTCAGGTTTGGATACGGGCTTGCCGTCTCAATGCGGCATTCGCAATAATGCGGGCAAAAAAATAGCCCCGATTACGCCACCGGGGCTATTTCCTGGCTTACTTCTTGGCGAGGAATCCGGCTTCCGTCATCAACGCCAGATGACGCTGCTCTTCCTTCGCGACCCACTTGGCGTATTCATCGCCACCCAGTGCGGTCTGGTTGAAGGCGCCCTTTTCCATGAATTCCTTCCACTCAGGCAATTCGCGGACTTTTTTCAGCAACGCAACAAAGTAGTCCACCTGGTCCTTGCTCACGCCGGGACCCATGAAGATACCGCGAAGCATCTGGTAATCCACATCGAGGCCCTGGCTCTTGCAGGTCGGCACATCACCCCACGATTGCGTCGCCGTGACCTTGTTCTTGTACGGCATCGGCTGGTTATCGAATACGCACAACGCGCGCAATTTGCCGGCGCGCCATTGTTCAACCGCTTCAATCGGGTTGTTCACGGTGGAGTCGATGTGCTTTCCAACCAGCTGAACGGCCACCTCGCCGCCACCTTTGTACGGGATATAGGTGAATTTGGCGCCGGACTGCTTTTCGACGGCGACGGTGATGATCTGGTCTTCCTGCTTCGAACCGGTCCCACCCATCTTCATCTTGCCGGCGCCGGCGGCCTTGGCCGCATCCACATATTCCTTGGCCGTCTTGTAGGGCGTTTCCGCATTGACCCAAAAGATGAACTGGTCGAGTGCCATCATCTGTACCGGCGTCAGGTCCTTCCAGCTGAACGGCACGCCGGTGGCGAGTGGCGTGGTAAACAGGTTCGACAGGGTGATGATGATCTTGTGCGGATCGCCCTTGGCGCCTTTAACGTCGAGGAATCCTTCCGCACCGGCGCCGCCGCCTTTATTGACGACCACCATCGGCTGCTTCATCAGATTGTGCTTGGTGATCACACCCTGTATGAAACGGGCCATCTGATCGGCGCCGCCGCCGGTCCCGGCCGGGACGACGAATTCAACGGTCTTGGTGGGTTCCCAGGCCATGACCGGCGCGCCCAGCGAGACCATGCCCACGGCCAGCGCGAGCGACGCGGCCAGTGTCGAGAGGCGGAACCGGCGTTTGTTTGCTTCGGGTTTGCAATCAGTGTTCATTAAATCCTCCAAGTTTTGTGAAATGCCATTTATGGTTATGCCTGCGTCCCTTCTGGCGCGCATCGCGTGCCAGTCAATCAAGCCTGATGAGTCCCGGCTTCGGCTTCCTGCCGGGTCGCCAGCAACTTCCCAACGCCCACCACCAGCACCGCGCCGACCGCCGCGGCGATATATTCGTACCAGCGCGGATATTGCGACGTGAACGGCTTGATGACCGCCTCGTCCCACGCCATTTCACCGGCCACCCAGCCGATCAGCGCAGCGCCAATGGTAATGACAATCGGGAAGCGTTCCATGACCTTGATCAGCAATGTACTCGCATAGATGATGAGCGGAATGCTGATCGCCAGGCCGATGATCAGCAACAGCGTGTCGTTTTTCGCGGCCGCCGCGACCGCGATGACGTTGTCCAGGCTCATCACCAGATCGGCGATGAGGATGGTCTTGATCGCCGCCAGCATCGAGTCATGGCTCTCGATACCGGCGTCGCCATCGCCTTCATCGATCAGCAGCTTGATGCCGATCCACAGCAACAACGCCGACCCCACCAGCTTGAGCCACGGCAGCGCCAGCAACGCCACCGCGAACAGCGTGAGAACGATACGCATCACGATTGCCGCGCCGCTACCCCAGAAAATAGCCTGTTTTTGCTGCTTTTCCGGCAGGCTGCGCGCGGCCAGCGCGATGACCACGGCATTGTCGCCGGACAGCACAATATTGATACCGATAATTTTTAGCAACGCCGCCCAGAAAATAGGGTCTAAGGGAGTCATGAAGATTTACCAGAGGGGTGGGGAAATTTGTGCCAGCATGGACGCTGACGAGACTATAGAATAAGTCATCCGCTACAGGGTGATAAACATTATTGTTCCATGCGCACGCGATATCACCATTGCATTTTGTCTTCCCCAATGCTCCGGCCCACGGTCCGGTCCGTCACCGGCCTGCGTCTTTTTTACGCTGCGCTTGTCGCGCTTTCATTGATGCTGGGCAAGTATTGTCTTGCGTCAACACCGGAACCGGCGGTGGTGACGATCGACAGGACGCCGGCTGTCACGCTGGTGGTCTCGCCCCTCCCCGACAATCCCGCCGCGGATCGCGAATTGATTTCCGCGCGCGACGCCTTTGAGAAACACCAACTGCGCAATCTGGCGTCGGCCCGCGACCGATTCCGCAGCGCATATGCCGACTATCCGCTGGCGGGCTATGTGGAATACTGGTGGTTGCTCGCCAATCTTGCGCAGGGCACGGCGTTCGGCAGTACCAATGCCGCCGACTTCAGCGCCTTTCTCGCCGCGCAACCGGACGGCGTCCTGGCAGAGTCTCTACGCAAGGAGTGGTTGCGCGCGCTGGGCAAACTCGAGCGGTGGGACCTGTTTGCGCCCGAGTTTCAGCGCCTCAATGTCGATGATGCCGACCTGACCTGCCACCAGTGGCGATACCGCATCGGCCAGGGCGATCGCAGCGCCTTCGGCGAGGTACGTGCATTCTGGAATACGGCGCGGCCGGCTTCCGATGCCTGCTACGAGGTCTTCGATCAGCTTCGGGCCGGCCAGCGGATCAGCGCGGAAAGCGCCTGGTCGAGGGTGCGCAAACTTCTTGAGGACAACCAGATTGCCGATGCGCGCCGCAGTGCGGCGCTGATCGACAAGCTGCCGCCGACCTTTGAGCGCCTGACCGCCTCGATCGGCCTTAACCCGGCCGCGTACGTCGAGAAGCAGAAGCCGCTCGCCAATTCACGCGCATCGATCGAACTGTACCTGTACGCCCTCAACCGGCTCGCGCGTTCGGATGCCGGCAAGGCGGCAGCCGCACTCAGCCGCTGGAGCGCGGACCTGCCGGCGGCGGATCGGGAATATGCGTGGACGCAAGTCGGCTTCCTGGCCGCCATGCAACACGATACGTCGGCGCTCGCCTGGTTCGGCAACGCCGGCAGTTTTCCATTGAATGATATCCAGGCTTCCTGGAAAGCGCGCGCCGCCCTGCGCGCCGGCGACTGGACGGCGGTACGTGCTGCGATCGGCGCGATGTCGAGGGCCGAAAGGCGTGAACCGGCATGGCGCTATTGGCTGGCGCGGGCCGAGACAGCGGCCGGCAACGAACCCGGCGCGGCAAAATTGCGCGAAGCACTCGCCCGCGAGAACAATTTCTACGGTTTGCTGGCGGCCGAGGACGCGGGGCTCCCGGCCGAGCCGAACTGGAAGGGCTGGAAGCCGTCGCCGGCCGAGTTGGCGTCCATCGCGCAGCGGCCCGCCATCCAGCGTGCGCTGCTGCTTTACCGGCTCGACCTGAAATCGGAAGGATTGCGGGAATGGCAGTTCGCGATACGCGACATGAACGATCAGCAATT
>JBDTSU010000167.1:0-7607 GCA_039930965.1 Betaproteobacteria bacterium | reverse complement strand
GAAATGACCGCCGTGAACGGCAGGTCCGCGCAGTCAGCCAGTTCGGCGGCCGGCCGGAATCCCGGTAGCAGCACACTGGTCCAGACCAGTTTCTCGTTCGGGATGACTTCCAGATAGCAACCGATGTTCGGAAACTCCTGGCCCTCCGGCGAGCGCATCACCGTGCGGAAAATGCCGCCGGGGCGAAGATCAATCTCGCAGTCGACGGTCTTCCACGGCACGGGCGTGAACCAATGCTTCAGGTGCTCGGGTTCGGTCCATGCCGCCCAGACGAGTTCCGGCGCAACGTCCACGACACGTTCAAGCACCAGGTCGAGCACGGGGTCAGGCTTGTGTATCAGGCGATTCATGATTTTTTTCCTTTCCGGTTGATTTTCCTGAGGTAGCTGTCCAACTGATCGAGGCGCGTTTCCCATACGCCGCGCTGCGCCACCATCCAGTGCTCGGCCGCCTGCAGCGGTTCGGGCATGAGCTGATAAGTGCGCACACGTCCCGCTTTTTCCGAACTGACCAGCCCGCAGGCCTCCAGCACATTCAGGTGCTGGGTAAAAGACGGCAATGCCATGGGAAACGGTTGCGCCAGGTCGCTGACCGCGGCGGGGCCATCGCTCAGCCGCTCGAGGACCGCCCGCCGTGTCGGATCGGCCAGGGCATTGAAGACGCGATCGAGCTGAATGGTTTGATTAGGCATTTACCTAACTATAAACGCCTCCCACACTAAGGTCAATACCTAAGTGTGGGAGGCCGCGTTTTTGTGGCTCGCAGGCCTGCGCCTTGCCGCGCCGGCGGATCGAGGCCACTGGTGCGGCCGATTCGTGGATTCGTCGCATTCCTGCTGCCGGGCCGCCGCACGCGGGCCAGAATCGGACCTCGAATTGATGGCGGCGAGGACAAATACATGAATTGGGAAATACTCGGCTGGCTCGCGTTGAGCGCGAGCGGGCTACTGATCGCGGCGGGCCTTCTCACCTGCGGCAACGCCGCGTCACCAGGCGGCACGCCGTCGGCGATCGGCGCTCGTCAGCATCCCCTGCAGGGCTGGCTGGAGATCGCCTGGCCGGTGTTCTTCATTGCCGCGCTGGGCATGCTGGCATTGAAGGAGGTCATGGAATTCGCGGCCGTGCTGCTGCTCGCCGCCACGCTCACCGGGATGATCTGGGGGCTCGACGCCGCCGTCTTCAGGCCGAGGCGCGTCACGGCATGTGAACCGGTGGTCGTGGACATGGCGCGCAGTTTCTTCCCAGTGATCCTGGTCGTCTTCTTCCTGCGCTCATTCCTGTATGAGCCCTTCAGGATCCCGTCGGAATCGATGCTGCCCACGCTGCAGGTGGGGGATTTCATCCTGGTCAACAAGTTCGCGTACGGCATACGGCTGCCGGTGATCAACCGGCCGGTTACCGCCGTCGGTGCGCCGCAGCGCGGCGACGTCATGGTGTTCCGGCTGCCGGAAAATCCGTCGAAGGACCTGATCAAGCGAGTCGTCGGCGTTCCCGGCGACAGGATTGCGTATGTACGCAAACACCTGACCATCAACGGCGAGCCGGTTGCGCTGGAGAGCCTAGGCACGGCAACCGGGATTGACATGCCGCCGGGAATGCGCCGGGCCGGGCTATATCGCGAGAAGTTTGCTGAGACCGCCCACACGATCATGGTGTATCCCGATGTACCGGGCGTGAATCCGGCGGGCGTGCGGCAATTCCCGCAACGCGATCACTGCACCTACGATCGTGACGGGTTTGTCTGCACGGTGCCTGCCGGGCACTACTTCATGATGGGCGACAATCGCGACAATAGCGACGACAGCCGCTACTGGGGATTTGTGCCGGACAGGAACATCGTCGGCAAGGCGGTATCGATCTGGATGAATTTCGGTTCGCTCAAGCGAATGGGAACGTCCATAAACTGAGCACTCCACCGACGTCCAATGTTGAATGGCACGGCAACGGATGAATGAGCGGTGTCATGTCGGGCACGCGCCAGTACTCGTGGCGCCACATTTCGCCGATTCAGCGTGCTGCCGGGCGTGCATCGATTCGTTCCGCCCCGCATGTTGCCAGCAACGTGGCATCCGTGACTTCCACTGATCCGCTTGACAGCATACCAACTGGTTGGTATTGTTCCATACCAATTGGTACGCCTGAAGGAAGCACGATGCAAACGCAGCACGAATCGAAGACCCGCCTGCTGGACACGGCCATGCAGGTGTTCCGGACCAAAGGATATGCGGCAACGACGGTGGACGATGTATGCGCCGGCGCCGGCCTCACCAAAGGGAGCTTCTTCCACCACTTCAAGACCAAGGAAGAACTGGCCGTCGCGGCAGCGCGGCATTTCGCGGAAATGGCGGACGGCCTGTTCTCGACTGCCCCGTACCGCGCGCGCGCCGATCCGCTCGACCGGCTGTTGGGTTACGTCGAATTTCGCCGCGCCATCCTGCAGGGCAAGCTTCCTGAATTCACCTGCCTGCTCGGCACCATGGTGCAGGAAACCTACGACAGCCACCCCGCCATCCGCAGAGCCTGCGACCGTCACATCAGCGAGCATGCGGCGACGCTGACCGATGATATTGCACAGGCAAAACGCCTGTATGCGCCGCGTGCGAAATGGACCGCGGAGAGCCTTGGCCTGTATATCCAGGCCACCCTCCAGGGCGCGTTCATTCTCGCCAAGGCAAGGCACGGCCCCGCGGTCGCCGACGAATGCCTCGGCCACCTGCGACGCTATCTGGAACTGCTGTTCAACCATAACAAACGGAAGGAGTAGACATGTCGATGAAATATGGCCATTTCGCCTGGTACGACCTGATGACCAGCGATACCCAAGCCGCCGCGAACTTCTATCGGGAAGTGATCGACTGGGAGACAAAGGACGCCAGCGTCGGTGACCGCCCCTATTCGATTTTTTCGATGGGGCCGGCCGCCGTCGGCGGATTGATGCCGATTCCCGAAAATGCCTGCGCGGCAGGCGCGAAACCCTGCTGGACGGGCTACCTCCTGGTCGACGACGTCGATGTCTATACCGAACGCGTCAGGGCCGCCGGCGGAATCGTGTACCGCGGCCCCGAGGACATTCCGGGCATGCTGCGATTCTCCGTCGTCGCCGATTCGCAGGGGGCCGCATTCGTCCTGTTCAAGGGCACGAGCAACGAACCTCCCGTGGAACTCGCCGCCGGCGCGCACGGCAGCATCGGCTGGCGAGAGTTACACGCGGGAGATGGCACCGCCGCATTTGCGTTCTATTCAAAACTCTTCGGCTGGACCAAGGACCGGGCCCTCGACATGGGAGCGCTGGGGGTCTATCAGACTTTTGCCTGCGACGGCGTCGCGGCCGGCGGCATGATGACGCGGATGCCCGATACGCCGGCGCCCTTCTGGCTGTACTACTTCAACGTCGACGCCCTCGATGCGGCGGCGGCGCGCGTCCTCAAGGCCGGCGGCAAGGTGGTGATGGGTGCCCATCAGGTTCCCACGGGACAGTGGATTGTCCAATGCACCGACCCGCAAGGCGCGTCTTTCGCGATGGTGTCGTGGCAGCGCTGAGTTTGAATTGGCCGACAGATTGGTAGTGGAAAAATAACCGTGCATTCACCGCTCATTTCCATATGGCTGGCGCGAATGCTCACCCCGCCTGACCCGGGAGAAAAGATGAATTATCAGGGAAGTTGTCATTGCGGCAAGGTCACCTTTGAAGTCGATGGCGAGCTGACCGCTGCGATGGCATGCAATTGCTCCATCTGCTCGCGCAAAGGTTCGCTTTTGTGGTTTGTGCCACGCAAACAGTTGCGCCTGGTCACGCCGGAAGACGCGCTTGCCACCTACACCTTCAACAAGCACGTCATCCGGCATCGCTTTTGCCGAACCTGCGGCATGCACCCGTTCGGCGAGGGGCTCGATCCCCAGGGGCGGGCCATTGCCGCCATCAACATCCGCTGCCTGCATGGACTCGAACCGGATTCGATTCCGGTTCAGCGGTTTGATGGCCGGGCGGTATGAAGTTAAGGAACCTCAGATCAAGCAGGATATCTGACGCCCGACACGCCAACACACGGTCATCAATGCGGGACCGGATCGGAGGGGGCACACGATCGCCCGGAAAACCGGGTGAAATTACGCAAAACGCCAACGGGCGCGGTCCGCAGGCCGAAAATGGCTGGAAGGCCGCGCCAGTGCTTGCGTTCTGCTATATTTTCGCCAGTACCGGTCGTCGGCATTGAACGATGCCGGAAGCGGTGCGACAGTTCCTTGCGGGCATGATGCTGCGCAGCCACTGGCTGACGCGGCACGTGGTGCTTGACCGCTGGTTCCTGCACAGCGGGCAGCGCGCGCTTTAGTCCGGCGGCCCGATCATGCGGCGCGCGAGCATTGCCAGTACCGCGCACGACACTGGCCGGCATCACCGCCGTGCCGCGTGGACATACAATGCGATACGTCAATCGCGAATCGGGCCACGCCGGACCGGGTCCCGCGGGTTGAGCGCCGGGGGTGAACGGAATGCCGCATGGCCAAAATCCTGATTGTTGAAGGCACCTCGGCAAACCGCCGCGCGGCGGTCGCGTCGCTGACGAACGCCGGGCACGTCGTCATCGAGTCATCGCGCGGCGCCGTGGGGCTGAAGCTCGCCCTGTCGGAAAAACCCGACCTGATTCTGGTCGACACCCTGCTGCCCGACATGGACGGCAGCCGCTTTGTGCGAGCACTGCGCGCGACGCCGAATGTCGACCATCCGCAGGTGATTTTCCGGGCCGCGCCCTGCATCGATGCCGAGGCGCGCGACCTGGCCACCCATCAGACAGGTTTTTTCGTCTCAAAGAGGCCAGATGCCGAGTCGCTATGTGCCGTCGTGGCTGAAGCACTGGCAACGCCCAAATGGGACCCTGGTACACCACCGCCGCAACCTCAGTCCAGCGAAGGGCTGTGGCAGCGCCTCACGCGAAAACTCAATTTGCGGACCGAGCAACTGGAACGGTTGATCGTCGATCTCGAGGCGCGCTTCCGTAAGAGCGAAAAGCAATTGAAGGTCGCGCGGGCAGCGGTCGACCGGGAAATCCAGAAACGCCTGTGGGCCGAGCGCGAGCTCGCCCATGCGAACCTGCGGCTCAAGGACCAGGCTTTGCGCGACTTCGCCACCGGTCTGCACAATCGGCGCTTTCTCGAGGCATCGCTGCGGCTGGAAGTGAGCCGTGCGCGGCGCGCCGGGCGCGCGTTCGGGGTGGTGCTGATTGACGTCGACAATCTCAGGCAGGTCAATCTTGCGTCGGGCCACGCGGCCGGCGACGCTGTGATGTTCGCCCTGGGCGAAAGATTGCAGTCGCTCGTTCGCGGCGAGGACATCGTCGCGCGCTATGGCGGCGACCAATTCGCCCTCGTCATGACGCAGTGTCCGGCGCAGGTGGTCCTGGCACGCGCCGAAACGCTTTGCCGGGAGGTGGGCGGGCTTGCCGGTGGCGACAAGGAACAACCGCTCGGCGCCGTCGCCCTGTCCGTCGGCATCGGTACGTTTCCAACTCACGGAAACAACGGGGACGAAGTGTTGCAGGCCGCCGGCCATGCGCTCACGCTGGCCAAGCGGTCGGGTGGAAGCCGCATTGTCGTCGGCACGTCCGAGATTGGCGCGGCTACCTCGGCACCTGCCGGTCCGGATACTTGATCAGAGAGTATCTAACGCCCGCCGCCGTGAAACTGCAGTGCCGCGAGATTGGCGTAGATGCCACCTTGCGCGACCAGTGAGGCATGCGTGCCGGTCTCGACCAGTCGGCCTTCGTCCAGCACGATGATCCGGTCTGCCTTCTGCACGGTGGCAAGACGGTGCGCGATCACCAGCGTGGTGCGGCCGGCCATCGCCGCCTCCAGCGCGCCTTGCACCAGCCGTTCCGATTCGGCATCGAGCGCGCTGGTCGCTTCGTCCAGCAACAGCAGCGGCGGGTTCTTCAGCAGCGCGCGAGCGATGGCGATACGCTGGCGCTGGCCGCCCGACAGGCGCACGCCGCGCTCACCCAGGAACGATTGATAGCCTTGCGGCAGCTTGTCAATGAATTCATGGGCGGCCGCCATTTTCGCGACAGCGATGACTTCCTCGTCGCTGGCATCGATGCGTCCATAACGGATATTCGCCATGGCGTCGGCGGCGAAAATCACGGTGTCCTGGGGGACGATGCCGATCGCATCGCGCAGTACATGCAGGTCGAGATCGCGTATCTCCACACCATCGAGCAGGATGCGGCCTTGCTGCGGATCATAGAAACGCAGCAGCAGCTGGAACAGCGTGGTCTTGCCCGCGCCGGAGGGCCCCACCACGGCGACGGTTTCACCGGGCGTAACAGTGAGCGTGAAATCCACCAGCGATGGCGCCTGCGGCCGAGAGGGATAGTGGAAGGAGACGCCTTGCAACGCCAGCGACGCGCCCGCCTGCGTGCGCACCGGCAGGGCGAGCGGATGCGGCGGAGACAGGATCGGCGAGCGCTCCGCCATCAGCTCAAGCAAGCGCTCGGTGGCGCCCGCGGCGCGCTGCGCTTCGCCCAATGTCTCGGCCAGCGCCCCGACGGCGCCGGCGACCAGCGCGGAGTAAAGAATGAACTGGCCGAGCTCGCCGCCGGTCATCGCGCCCTGCATCACCGCATGCGCGCCCAGCCACAGCACGAACACGATGGCGCCGAACACCAGCACGATGGCCAGCACCGTCAGCAGCGAGCGGGCGCGGATGCGGCGGATGGCGGTGGTGAACGCGCGCTCGACCGAACTGCTGAAGCGGTCGGCTTCGATTTTTTCGTGGGTGTAGGCCTGTACGGTCGGCATGGCATTGAGGATTTCGCCGGCCATGGCGGACGCATCGGCGATGCGGTCCTGCGAATCACGCGACAGCGTGCGCACGCGCCGGCCATAGAAGATGATCGGCACGATCACCGCGAACAGCAGCACGATGATGATCGCCGTGAGCTTTACGCTGGTAAAGAACATCATGGCCAGTCCGCCGACAAACAGCAGCGAATTGCGCAGCGCCATGGAAATGCTGGTGCCGACCACCGACTGGATGAGCGTGGTATCGGCAGTGAGGCGCGACAGCACTTCGCCGCTGCGGGTGATCTCGAAGAATTGCGGGCTCTGGTTGACGACGTGGCGGTAGACCGCGCCGCGAATGTCCGCCGTGACGCGTTCACCCAGCCAGGACACGGCATAGAAGCGCGCCGCGGTCGATACCGCGAGCAACGTGGCCACGCCGAACAGCGCCAGGAAATAGAAATCGATATGCTCCGCGCTCTTCGATCCGGCCGCGCCAAAGCCGAGATCGATCATCTGCTTGAACGCATACGGAATTGCCAGCGTGGCGCTTGCCGCCACCAACAGGGCAACGCCGGCCAGCATGAACTGGCGTTTGTACGGGGCGAGGAAGGGCAGCAGCCCCTTCAAGGTGGCGAGGCTGCTCTTCTTGCGGGCGTCGGTCTGATCGGGGCTGGCGGAGGCGGCGGGACTGGCGGAGGCGGACATTGTCTCTTCGGGGAATGAGGATTGGGAATGGATCGGCGGCGGGTGCGGATCGGCTTCGGGCCGCGCAGCGACACTGTGGCCGACGCTGCGCCCATGCGGCGATGCGCAGGATACCGGTTCGCGAGG
>JBDTSU010000166.1:0-7634 GCA_039930965.1 Betaproteobacteria bacterium | reverse complement strand
GAAGTGCTCGCGGTTATCGGCGAAGTCGAAACGATCGCTGTTGACGATCAGCAGCGGCGACTCCGCATAGTCGTAGAAATGGCGGGTGTAGGTCTCGGACAAACGCATCATGTAATCCTCGCCGATGCTTTTTTCCATCGACCGCCCGCGCCGTTGAATGCGCGCCATCAGGTGCTCCACCGACGCCTGAAGATATATCACCAGGTCGGGGGTCGGCGCCTGCGGACGCAGATGATTGTAGAGCTGCGAATACAGGCTGAATTCATTGTCGTCGAGCGTCAGCTTGGCGAACAGCCGGTCCTTGGCGAGCATGTAATCGGCGATGGTCTTGCGCTCGAAAAGATCCGGCTGCCGGATCGCGGAGAGCTGGTTGACGCGTTGAAAAAGAAAGAACATCTGTGTGGCCAGGGCATGCCGCTTCATGTCGCGGTAAAACAGCGGCAGGAACGGATTGGCCGCAGGGTCTTCCATGAGCAGGTCCGCGCCGTAGTGTTCGGCAAGCAACCGGGCCAGCGTCGATTTTCCGCTGCCGATCGGCCCCTCGACGACCACATAGCGATACTTCACGGCGGGCCCAGTCGTTGTACCCCGCCGGCGTCCATGTTCGACAGAAATTCCTTCGCATAGCCCTTGCCGGGGATATACACGTCCGGCGCGATCTCGAGCAGCGGCACCAGCACGAACGCGCGCTCGTGCATGCGCGGATGCGGTGTGATCAGGCGGCCGTCGTCAATGCGCCACTCGTTAAAGATGAGAATGTCCAGGTCCAGCGTGCGCGGTCCGTTTTTCTCGGCCCGCACCCGGTCGTGGCGGATTTCGATGTCGAGCAGGTGCTGCAACAGGTCGTGCGGCGACAGCGTCGTCTCGATTTGCACCACCGCATTGATAAAGGGCGGCTGGTCGATGATTCCCACCGGTGTCGTTTGATACAGGGAAGAGACTTTCACCAGTCCGACATCGGCGATCTCGTCGATCTCGTGCATGGCGGTCTGCACCTGCCAGTCGGGATGGTCCAGGTTGCTGCCCAGCCCGAGGTACACGGTCGAGCGGAAAGCCGTCAGCGCGGAAGGTGAGATCGCCATGCGGTTACGGCGTGGAATGGCCCGTGCCGTTGCCGTTGTCGCTGTTGTTGTCGCTGTCGTTGCCGTTGCGGCCGCCACCGTCGCTTGACGCTTCGGCACTTCCGGCCGTCGAGGTTTTTTTCTTGCGGCGCCGCCGCTTGCTCTTCTTCGGCTCGTCATCCGGCAGCAGCATCGTTTCGCGTTCCGCGTCGTCGGCGAACTGGAATCGCTCCCACCATGCGGCGATGTCCTGGCCAGCATCCCCGGCCTCGGCGCGCAGGGCAAAGAAATCATAGGCCGCTCGAAACCGCGGGTGGCTCAGGTTACGATAGGCCTTGACCTGCGAACGCTGCAAAAAGCGCGGCTGCGCCAGCCACAATTCCTTGATCAGCGGATCGAGCCGGCGCGGAATGGCCAGCGAACGCCGTGCATCGTCGAGCACATCGTCCATTGCCTGGTGCATGGCCTGCGCCGTGCGGGTACCGCCGGCTTCGAGGTGATGCCAGCGCGACACCATCGGGTGCCAGAACAGGGCCGCAAACAGGAACGGCGGCGAGACACCCTTGTCATCCGCGATGCGCTGATCGGTACGCTGCAGCGCGAGCGTGATGAACGGGCGGGACGCCGGGTCATCGAAAAGCCGATCCAGCACCGGCAGGATACCCAGATGCAGCCCGAGCTTGCGCAGCTTCGCCAGCCCCGCCAGGGCATGGCCGGAAAACAAGAGCTTCTGGATTTCATCGAACAATCGCGCCGTCGGCACGTTGTCGAGCAGCGGCGCCAGCGGCGCGATCGGCTTCTCGGTCGCGGCATCGATGGAAAACTCCAGTTTCGCCGCGAGCCGCGCCGCGCGCAGCATGCGTACCGGGTCTTCCCGATAGCGTGCTTCCGGGTCGCCGATCATGACAACGCGTTTCTTCTGGATGTCGGCGACACCGTTGACGAAATCGAGGACCTCTTGCTTGGTGGGATCATAGAACAGCGCGTTCATGGTGAAGTCGCGGCGAAGCGCGTCCTCTTCCTGATTGCCGAATACATTGTCGCGCAGCAGGCGGCCATGCTCATCGGCGCGCGCATTGCTGTCGTCGGCCTCGGGATCGCTGTGGCTTGAACGGAACGTGGATACCTCGATGGTCTCGTCGCGAAACATCACGTGCACCAGCCGGAACCGGCGGCCGATGATGCGCGCCCGTCGAAATACTCCGCGCACCTGTTCGGGCGTCGCGTTGGTGGCCACGTCAAAGTCCTTGGGGTGCCTCCCCAACAAAAGGTCGCGGACTGCGCCGCCGACCACGAAGGCCTCATACCCCGCGCGTTGCAGGCCTTCACATACCGTGACGGCGGCTTCGGAAAGATCGTCGCGATGGATGCCATGCTCCGGCTGGGTATAGATTCGCCATTTCCCCTTGCCTGCCTTGGCCGGCGCCGCGCGTGCCGCGCCACCTTCGCGCGGCTTGCCGCCACCAAACACCCTTTGTATGAATTTTTTAATCACATGTCGCCGGAATCGTAGGTTTCAGTAAAGGGAAAATCAGTGAAGGGCGAGAATCGGCCAGCCCTGGGTCAGCGCGTGTTCGCGCAGGGTCGCATCGGGGTTGACGGCGACCGGATGGGACACCACGCTCAGCAGCGGCAGGTCATTCAGCGAATCGCTGTAGAAGTAGCTGCGTTCAAAGTCGGCGAGTTTCTTGTCCATCGTGGCCAGCCACTGCTCGACCCGGGTCACTTTTCCCTCGCGAAACGAGGGCATGCCCGCCACCCGGCCGGTATAACGCCCGTCGGCCACCTCGGCCACGCAGGCAATCAGGTGCGGCACGCCGAAACGGGCGGCAACCGGTGTCGTGATGAAGGAATTGGTCGCCGTCACGACCGCGCACAAGTCGCCGTCATGCTGCTTGACCAGCGCCAACGCCGCGTCCGTCACCATCGGTTCGATTTTTTCAGCCATGTAGCGATCATGTAGGGGCTTCAATTCTTCAGGCGATTTACCGGCAATCATCGACAGCGCAAATGTCAGGTACTCATGAACATTTAGCGTTCCCGCCTTGTACTGTGTCCAGAAGGCGTCGTTCTTTGTCTTGAATTCGTTGCCATCGACGACGCCCGCGTCGACCAGGAATTGTCCCCAGGCGTGGTCGCTATCGCCGTTCAGCAAAGTGTAATCTAGGTCAAAGAGCGCCAGGTTCATGGTGGTGTCAGACCAGCGAAGGCTGCGACATTTCCTTCAGCAGCGGCAAGGTGATTTCACGCCCGGTCTCGAGGGAGTACCGGTCCAGCGCATCGAGCATCTGGATCAGCGAAGCCATGTCGCGACGGGAATGGCGCAACAGGTAAGTGATCACGTCGTCGCGCAGCAGGAATCCGCGGCTGTGCGCATGGGCTTGCAGCGCATCGGCCTTTTCGGCATCCGACAGGGGGTGCAACTGGTAAACCAGGCCGCTGCCGAGGCGCGATGCCAGGTCGCGGCGCAGCGTCAGGTCGCGGGGCGCGGCATTGCCGGTCGCGATCAGCAAGCCGGATGTCATTTGCTGGCGGTTGATCAAATCGAACAGCGCCTGTTGCGACGTGTCGCCCAGTGTTTGCACGGCATCCACGGCAACGTGGTGCGCGGCGCCGGAATCATCGCCCGCCGGTTCGGTCAACGGCGCATAACCCGCCCCCAGGCAGGCCTCGATAAGATGGGTCTTGCCACTGCCGGCCACGCCCCACAGGTACAGGATTCTGGCAACCAATCCTGTCGCGGGCGCCAGTTGGCCGCGCAAGGCAGCAAGCGCCTCGATATTGCGGCCCACAACGAAATTGGCGAGGGTGGGTGCGGGAGGGGGAATAAGATCCAGTACGAGTTGCTTCACAGCCGAATTATACCTTCGCCCCACCCGGCGACCGACAAAAGCACCCCGGGGGTCTAGCGTCGTGATTGCTCAATTCGCGGCAAAAATGCACTCAGGAAACCACCATGCGGCGTTGCGAATCCTTGCCAGGTGTTCAACATGGCGGCGGTTCGCGCCTTGCCTGGCGGTATCCTGAGTACATTTTCAAGGAAACCGGGATCCCAATGATGTGGTGGCGCGATGGCAAGTGCCTCTGGAATTGGACCGCGAATCAAGCAATCACGACACTAACCGGTCGCGCGCGATCAACTGCGGCGCGCCGGCCGTCCGCGCGCGGCATGTTGCAGAGCCCGGCGTCACCAACAAAAACGGCCGATGTTTCCATCGGCCGTTTTGCTTACGCCTGAATCCGCTATCAGAACTCGTAGCGGAAGGTCATCTGTACCGCCCACTGGGATTCGCCACGCTGCTGGCGGGTAACGAAGTCTTCGACGGCGACGTTTCCACCCACCCGGTAGATGTACTTGCCGTTGGCATCCAGACCACCATATTGCACAAAGCTGCGCGCCTGTCCGCCCGCCGACTGGAACGCCACCTCGTCGATATGCCCCCACTTCTTGTTGAGCATGTTGCCGACGTTGAGCAGGTCAAGGATGAAGACCGACTTGTGGCCTTTCAGGAAGCCCGGCAATTCCTGGCTGAGGCGCATGTCGAAGCTATTGCTCCACGGCGAGAAGCTCGAATTACGCTCGACGACCCGGCCTTTTGCATCGCGCAGGCCCGGTTGCGAATTCACGTATTCCCAGAATGCCGCCTCGAAGCGTTTGTCCGTGGCGGTGTCTCCCGCGAATACGACTTCGCCCGAGCCCGGTGCCGACGGAATATACATCAGGTCGTTACCGGCCGTGCCGTCGCCGTTCAGATCGTTCTCAAAGGTCCAGCTATACGGTTTGCCCTTGCGAACTTCGGCGAATACGCCGAACTGGGTCTTGTAATTGCGGAAGAAGCTGTGTTGCCAGTTGAGCGAGCCGTTGACGCGGTTCCGCACCAGATAGGCAGAGTTGGCGGTGACATTTTCGTTTGGATTGAAGATCGACCGCGCCGCGAAATTTGAGAAGGCGACCGACGATGTCAGCGGGCTGACTTCCTTCTGATCCGTGTATGTGTAAGCCAGCGACCAGCCCCAGCCCTTCGTCATCGGACGGCTCAGCGAGATGGTGGCCAAATTGCCGCCGCCCTTTTCGGTTTCCGCCGCCAGCAGCACGTTGTTGAAGTTCGGGTTGCTCAAGGCGCGCGAGCGGGCACCGGTACAGGCGCCCGACGTGGTCACGTTGAAGCCGGTCCAGCAACTGCCGAGATAAGCTTGCGGAGTGTAATACAACTCGCGGCCGTCCGTACCCGTCCGCGTCGGCACACCGAGGTTCAGATTCTGGTAATAGATGCCCTGCTTGGTCCGGGTATACAGGTATTCCGCGCCGAACACGACGCCGAAGAACGGCAGTTCATGTTCGAATCCGAGGTTCGCCTTCCATACCGACGGCTGACCCAGGTCCCTGGCGATGAAGTCGACGTTCGCGGCCGGCGTGGCGCCGGTAAAGTTGGTCGGCTGCGTATCCGGATTGGCGCTGAAAATGCCGCCGTTGGTCGGGCAGGCCGGGAATCCCAGCGTGCCGCAACCGACGACGCGCGTCGCGACGCCGGTGTTCTGGAACTGATTGGCAAACCAGACGGCGGCAGCCGATCCCTGGAACAGCCCGAAGCCACCGCGCAATTGCGTTGGCCGCGCGCTGTCGAACGTATAGTTGAAGCCGACGCGAGGCTGCCAGAGGTCCTTGCCGTCGATCGTGTTGGTGTTGTCCCGGCCGAAGCCGCCCGACGCCCGTACCGTACCGACCGGATTGCCGGCAACCGCGGCCGCGGCGGCCGCCGCGTTGGCCAGCGGCGATTGCGGAATGTCAGGCGTATCGAGGCGCATGCCGAGCGATACCGTCAGGTTGCTATTGACCGACCAGGTATCCTGCAGGAACAGGCCGATGTTCTTCATGGTGAAGTTCGCGACACCATCGCTCAGCGATTTTCCCGGCGCGGCGATCTGCACCTGGTAGCTGGTCGGACGGCCGCGGCTGAAATTTTCCAGCACAGCCTGCTCAACCAGCGCGTTACTCGCTGTATTGCAGGTGATCGAACCAAAGGTATAGGTGTAGGTAGCGCTGCTGTTGACGCAACCGAACGAGTAGTTGCCGCGCGTGTTTTGCAGGAAGGCGTTGAAGATCTTGTTGTCGCTGTAGTCCGAGCCGAACTTCACTTCATGCGCACCCAGCGCCCAGTTGGCGCCGACATAGGCGTCCTGGGTCTCGGTCGCCAGATTGTTGAAGTGCCGGCTGCGTTCCGTGCCGAAAATGATGGTGCGCGTGCCCGTGCCCAGGCTCGACGGTGCGCCGGCCGGCAGTGCGCCAACATAGTTCAATGAGATCTCGGGGGTATTGACCGTATTGACCGGCGCGCTCTTGTAATCGCGGCTCGAAAATTTCACCTCGGTCGAAAAATTCGGCGTCCAGTCGGCGAACCACTGGCCCACCGTCGTCTCCAGCTCCTTCACCTGTGTGAAAAGGTGCGAACTCAGCGGCAACTGGTTCGGAAAGTAATCCGGAAATTGCGGTTCGGTTTGCTCGGTCTTCGCGTAGCGCAGGCTGGCGCGGTGATTGGCGTTGATGTTCCAGTCGAGCTTGGCCAGCGTGTCCTTGACGATCAGTTTTCCGCCCGTATCGGGATCGGCGCCGCCGATGTTCATCTGGTACTGGCTGGAGGCCAGCGCTTGCGCAGCCGAAATGGCGGAGTTGGTCACGGCAACGTTGGTCCGCGAACTGCCGATTGGGCCGAAATCCGGCGAGCCGCGCGTGCTTTCCAGTTCCTCGTAGCTGACAAAGAAGAACAGCTTGTCCTTGATGATCGGGCCGCCCAGGGTCACGCCCGTGGTCTTTTCCTTGAACGCGGGGGCATCGATATAAGCATCCGTGGTGCGGTTGTAGCGCTGGCCGACGAGTTTGTCATCGCGGGTGACGTAATACACGCTGCCCTTGAAATCATTGGTTCCCGACTTGGTGACCGCGTTGATGTTGGCGCCGGTATAGCCCTTCTGGGTCACGTCGTAGTTGGACACGTTGATTTGCACCGACTGGATCGCATCGATCGATATCGGCTGCTTGGCGGTCGGGGAGCCATTGGACTCCAGGCCAAACGTATCGTTGGTGGTCACGCCGTCGATGGTGAGCGAGTTGAAGCGGTTGTTCTGGCCGCCTGCCGAAATTTCGCCGCGTTCCTTGTCGGTCTGCGACACGCGCGGATCGATACGCGCATAGTCCTGCAGGTTGCGCTGCACGGAGGCAAAGGCATCGAGATCCGCGCGGCTGATGCCGGTGCCGGCGCCCATCGCGGTATTGCTGAATTTGTCCGAGCCGACATTCTGGCCGGTCACGACGATGGTCTCAACGGCCTGCGTCGCGCCGCCGAGCTTGGCATCGACGCTGGCGACTTCGGCGAGCTGCAGGTAGACGTTCTCGCGCTTCTCGGTCAATCCGCCCTTGCTGATCGTAATGGTGTATGGCCCGCCGGTGCGCAGGCCGCGAGCCGAGTAGCGGCCCTCCGCATCAGTCGTCGCGTTGTTGATGGATCCCGATTCGGTATGGATGATGGTGACTTGGGCACCGGCGACGGCTTTGCCGTCGGCGCCGGTAATTTTTCC
>JBDTSU010000165.1:0-7674 GCA_039930965.1 Betaproteobacteria bacterium | reverse complement strand
TTGCTGTCGGCTAGGCGCCAAACAACTTCAGCAGGTTCGCCAGCGACAGCAGAATCAGTGCGGCGAGTGTGCCGACGATCCCGGCCACGCGCGCCCGCGATGCGCCACCACTGCCGTACAGTCCCCACGCATGAAGAATGCGGCAAGAAAAGAACAGCGCGCCGAATGCATGCAGGCCCGCCGCCGTGCCATGGTTGAGCTCGTAGACCGCCAGCAGGATCAGGAAGATGGGGACATACTCGATGGCGTTGCCCTGCACGCGGATGGCGCGTGCGAGATCACGGTTGCCCCCGTCGCCGACACCCACACGCAGAGTTCGGCGCAGCCGTATTACCACCACCGACAGCATCACCACCAGCAGTGCCAGCAGCGAGGCGTAAAGCGCGGTAATCGGCACCGGCAGTGCCATCAGGTGACGGCGAGCTGCTGGTTGGCCGTCTCCAGCCGCTCGACCAGCGTCTCCAGGAATTTCCGGTCGAACAGTCGGCGGCAGCTCGGGCTCGCACTGCTGAGGTCGGCGGCGCGCACCTTCATGACGATACTGTCGGTGGCCGTGGTAATGCTCGCCGAGCGGGGGCCGTCGCGCTTGGCCAGATAGGACATTTCCCCAAAACAGTCTCCGGCGCCAAGCACATTGAGCAGGCGCTTGCCGCGCGTCACGCGCACGGTCCCGCTGGCGAGGACGAAGAAAGAGTCACCGACGTCGCCCTCGCTAATCAGCACGGTTTCGGCGGGGAAGGGCCGCCATTTGCTGATGCGTAAGACCTCCCAAAGCTCGTTCTCGGGGAAATCGCGGAAGAATGAAAGCGTCTTCAGCAAGCTGAACTGCTCGGTATCGGACACTTCGCTCTTGTCATGCTGCGGCGATTGTTCACCCTGCCAGAGCGCCTCGAGATCCTTGCCGAAATCCTCCCAGGACTGGTAGCGCCGCGCGACATCCTTGGCCATCGCCTGCTTGACGATATCTTCCATCGGCGCCGAAATATCCGGGCGGAAACGGGACGGCGGGTCGGGATCGTGGTTGACGATCTGGTAGGAGAGGCTGGCCGGGTTCGAGGCCTCGAACGGCGCACGTCCCGCCAGCAGCATGTACATGACCATGCCCAAGGCATAGATATCCGATTGCACCGTCGCCTTGGCGCCGGTGAGGATTTCCGGCGCCATATAGAGCGGCGAACCGACCGCCGCCACCTGGGTCTTGTCGGAGACCCGATTCAGCGCCGCGCCAAAGTCCGCGAGCTTGATGTCGCTGCCGGATTTGTAAAGGATATTTCCCGGCTTGACGTCGCGGTGAATCAGGCCCTTCGTATTGGCGAACGCCAGCGCCCGGACACACTTGAAGATGATCTCGGCAATGACCTGCGGATCGAGGAGATTTTCCGGCTTGCAGTATTTTTCAAGCGTCCCGCCTTCCACATACTCCATGACGATATAGCTCATGTCCTCATCCACCACGGCGTCGTAGATGGCGACAATATGCGGATGCATGATCTTTCCCGCCAGCGAGGCTTCGTTCAGGAACATGCTCCGGTACATGGCGCCATCCTGGGCGTCTTTGAGCACCTCGGCGAACATGACCTTGATCGCGACGCTGCGGTTGTTGAAGCTGTCCTCGGCAAGATAGACGGCACCGGTCGCGCCGCGTCCCAATTCGCGCAACACCCGATATTTGCCGATATGCTCGATGCCCGGATTGCTTTCAGTCATGGAACACCCTCTGGACGACCCGTGAGCGACTCCGCAAGATTACCCACGACGCCCCCTTTTGCCTGTTGTGCCGATGATCACCCGCTCGCCGGTCTGGTATGCCGTAATCGCGGCTGGTCCAGATTATCCGCCCGCGCTTTGGCGAATATGCCGATAAATCCGCCGTGTGTAAACCTGACACGCGGCCGCGCGTAAGCCTGACACCCCGGCGTGCAAGCCTGACAGCCGGGTCAACCGATGATACGCCGTCTGTTTCCATTCCCGGTCTTTGTGTCGCGCAGAAGCCGGCAAACGGCCGGATGTGACCGATTGGAGCACCTGCATCGTTGCCCGCGCTACCGGGCGCCCGCGAAATTTGCCGGACACCGGCCACACGCGACGCCGCTTGCGCCGGGGGTTAAAGCACGGCTTCGGCCAGCACGCTTTCGGCAACACGGTCAATCTGCCGGCGCGCCTCGATTTTGAGGGCTTCGAAATCGCGTCGCGAGTCTGCCGCCTCTTTCAGCCAATGCGCCTCGCCGCGTCTTTCGCCACGGGCACGCTGTACTGCCGCCATCGTCTCATTCAGTTCAGCTGCTTTTGGCGAGGGCCGATTCTGCGCGGCCTCCTGGAGCGCCTGGGCCAGCGTGTTCTCCGCGCTGTTCAACCGCCCCGAGGCAAGCGCCAGCCTGCCCAGTTCCAGCCCCAACGCCGGCAAAGCCGTCCGCTGCCTGTTGTGGGTGGCAAGCGTCCACGCCGCGGCATAGCGGGCATACGCCAATTCCGGCCGCGCCTGCAGGGCATGCAGCATACCGGCGATTCGCAGCGAGTCCAGCAGGATCGGCACTTTGCCGTGTTCACGGCAATGCACTTCGACCCGTCCGATCAATTCGAGGCCGCGAGCGCAATGTTCCGAACAATTCACCGGCGCATTGCGGTCATGCGCTTGCTGCGCGCGCTTGCGCTGTAGATTGGCGATATTCGCCATCAGGCGCCAGCGATCAAAGCCTGAATGGTCGGACTCGGCCAGCACCAGGGCAAGGTCCAAATGCATGCCGGCTTCGTCAAATCGTGCCAGGTCGCCCTGCAGAATACCCAGCAGGTTGTGGATGCGGATCTGCAAGCGTATATCCCGCTCCTCCTCCGCGATGGCGAGCGCCTCGCGAAGCAGGCCGATTTCGCGGTCGAGCGGTGTCATCAGAAGCAGCGCACCGGCCAGCATGGCCATCGCATGCGCCATGCCCGGTCGGTCGCCGTGCTTTCGCGCCATGAAGAAAGCGTCGATGCTCCCCGCCAGCGACGCCCAGAAATCACCGCGGATAGACTGCATTAATGCGGCGCCATTCAAGGCGGTGATTTCGCCGCGCTTGTCGCCTGCCAGGCGGGCCGCCTCAATGCACTGTTGAAGTGCGATCAGGCCACCGCGGGTATCGCCGTTGCGCCCCCTTTCCAGCGCCGCCTCAATCCTTTGTTGCCATGCGCCCTGCGGCGCCAGTCGCGTGCTCGCCAACATATTCACCTTGCCTGAAAATTCATTGCAGAAAAAAGAAAAGGGACAGCCGATTCAGTTTCCGGGGCGTGAGCGCCCGAAAGATGAATCAGTTGTCCCAAGTCTGGTCTGTGACCCATTGCCGGCAAGAATGTCGGTATGAGCCTGATATTTATGAACGCATTCTACCCCAGGCCGGAAAATCGCGTCTACCGCGATCGGCGTCCGCCGCCAGACTAGAACAGCCCGACTATCTTGCCTTCATCATTTACGTCGATGGCATTCGCGCTCGGCACTTTCGGCAATCCCGGCATCGTCATGACGTCACCGCAGACCAGCACGATGAACTCCGCCCCCGCGGCCAGCCGCACTTCGCGAATCGTCAGCACGTGATTGTTGGGGGCGCCGCGCAGTTGTGGATCGGTCGAAAAGGAATACTGGGTCTTGGCCACGCAAATCGGGTAGTGTCCGTAGCCGTCCTCCTGCAGGCGCTTGATCTGGGCGCGTATCTTGGCGTCGCCGGTGATATCGGACGCGCCGTATATTTTGGTGGCGATGGTCTTCATCTTTTCCCACAATGGGGCGGATTCTTCATAGACGAATTTGAAGTTATTCGGCTGTTCGCACATCTCGACGACCATCCTGGCAAGCTCCGTCGCGCCCTTGCCGCCATCAGCCCAATGACGTGCGACCACGACTTTGGCGCCCATTTTTTCGCAGCGCGCCACCAGCACCTTCAGTTCGGCCTCGGTGTCGTGGGTACGGTGATTGATCGACACCACGCACGGCAATCCGTAGTTCTGCGTGATGTTATGGATATGCCGTTCCAGGTTCACCATGCCCTTTTCCAGCGCTTCCACGTTCTCTTTCGAGACTTCCTTTACATCCATTCCGCCGTGGTATTTCAATGCGCGGATGGTGGCGACGATCACCACGGCCGATGGCCGCAGCCCGGACTTGCGGCATTTGATGTCGATGAATTTTTCCGCGCCCAGGTCGGCGCCGAACCCGGCCTCGGTCACCACATAGTCGCCCAGCTTCAACGCGGTCTGGGTGGCGATCACCGAGTTGCAGCCATGGGCGATATTGGCGAACGGGCCACCATGGATGAACGCCGGATTATTCTCCAGGGTCTGCACCAGATTCGGCAGCAATGCATCCTTCAGGAGCGCCGTCATGGCCCCCTGCGCGTTCAGGTCCATCGCCCGGATCGGCTTCTGGTCGCGGGTATAGCCCACCACAATCTTGCCGATGCGCGCTTTCAGATCCTTGATCGACGTCGCCAGGCAGAAGATCGCCATGATTTCCGAGGCCACGACGATGTCAAAGCCGTCCTGCCGCGGATAGCCGTTGGCCGGGCCGCCGAGCGCGATGGTGATGTCGCGCAGTGCCCGGTCATTCATGTCGACCACACGCTTCCAGACGATCCGGCGCACGTCGAAACCAAGATCGTTGCCGTGATTGATGTGATTGTCGATCAACGCCGCCAGCAGGTTGTTGGCCAGCGCGATGGCGGGAAAATCGCCGGTGAAATGCAGATTGATATCTTCCATCGGCACCACCTGAGCGTAGCCGCCGCCGGCCGCGCCGCCCTTCATGCCGAACACCGGGCCCAATGAGGGTTCGCGCAGGCAAATGATGGCCTTCTTGCCGATGTGATTGAGCGCGTCGCCCAGGCCCACGGTCGTGGTGGTCTTGCCCTCGCCGGCCGGCGTCGGCGAGATCGCCGTGACCAGTACCAGCTTGCCGTTCTTCCGGTCTTTCAGCGAATCCACATAATTCAGCGAGACCTTCGCCTTGTAGCGCCCGTAGGGTTCGAGCGCATCTTCAGGGATGCCCAGGCCCGCGGCAATTTCCTGGATCTTCTTCATGCTGGCCTTTTGTGCAATATCGATGTCGCTGAGCATTTGTTCCTCCGTCAAGGGATGGGTTTTTTTGGTTGCCAAAGTATGGAACTCGCGTCCCCGTCCGCACCTTGATAAGCGTCAAGTAGAATCCGGATTTGACCTGAGTCAATCATGACGCCTGACGAATTTCCGACCATCCATGTCCATTCGGCCGTTACGCGGGTACGCGACGCATTGCGATTGGCCGGCGTGGCCGATACCATTACCATCATGCCGGAAGCCACCCACACGGCCCAGGCCGCCGCGGATGCGTTGGGTTGCGACGTGGGGGAAATCGCCAAGTCGATCATCTTCCGTGCACTGGATGGCCGCGCCGTGCTGGTCATCACCAGCGGCTGCAACCGGGTCGATGAACGGAAAGTGACGCGGTGGATCGGCCAGGACATCGGGAAAGCGGACGCCGATTTCGTGCGCGCGCAGACCGGCTTCGTCATCGGTGGCGTGGCGCCGATTGCCCATGCCATCGCGCCGATTGCGCTGATGGACGAGGACTTGTTGCGCTACCCATCCGTATGGCCCGCCGCCGGTCATCCGAACTCGATGTTTCGCATTTCGCCACAGGACCTGGCGCGCCTCACCGGCGCCCGGGTCGCCGATGTTGCACAGAGGAGAAACGCATGAATCCACACGAGAAGCTCATCCGCGATTTCTACGCCGCCTTTGCCCTGCGCGATGCCGCCGCCATGGCGCGTTGCTATCACCCCGACATTTTTTTCTCCGACCCGGCCTTTCCATCGCTGCACGGCAAGGAAGCCACCGCGATGTGGGCCATGCTGTGTGCGCGCGGCAAGGACCTGGAAATCATCCTCGGCGAGGTGAAGGCGGACGATGACGGCGGCACGGCGCACTGGGAGGCCAAATACACGTTCAGCCAGACCGGGCGATTGGTGCACAACAAGATCGACGCGCGTTTTGCCTTTCGCGATGGCAAGATCATCCGCCATCTCGACCGGTTTTCATTCTGGGCGTGGGCAAGACAGGCATTGGGGCCGGTCGGCCAGTGGCTCGGCTGGTTTGGCCCGGTGAAGGCGGCTGTGCGCAAGAAGGCCGATCGTGGACTGCGCGACTTCATGGGCAAGAACGAGGGCGGATATCCGTCACCACAATGAATGTCATGGCTCAGGCGACTCCGGGGCGCGGCGAGAATGTCAGTGCGCCCCCGCGGTCTTGCCGCGCAGCATCAGGACATTTCCCACCAGCAATATGCACACGCCGATGGTCGTCAGCCATCCCCAGGCGAATTTCTCGAAGAAAAATGACACCGTCAACGCGACAATCGGCACCATCACCCCGATATATCCAGCGCGTGCGGCCCCGATGCGGCTGAGCAGCGTCAGGTAACAGCCAAATGTGATGATGGATCCGAGCAACGCCAGATAGACAATCGATAGCACATATCCCGGACTGGCGTCGAAGGTCAAGGGTTTGCCCAATGCCACGCCGATCAACAGCGCGAGTCCGCCGCCATACAACATTCCCCAGGCCATGCTGGTCCATATCGGCAGGCCGCGCCGCTGCGTGCGCATGGCCACCATGCTGCCGGCCGCCGACGCCACCACCGATAGCACCGTCAGCAGCGCCCCCAGCTCCGCATTGCGGCTGACCGACAGCTTGCCGAATTCCGGCCAGAACACGCAGACGATGCCGGCAATGCCGAACACGGCACCGCTCGCGACCCGCGTTGTCATGGGTGTGCCGAAGAACAGCCTCGAGAACAACATGTTGAGCAGCGGGCTCGCCGAGTACCCGACGGCGACCATCCCGGACACGATGAATGTCTCCGCGTAGTAGACCAGGATGTAACTGACTGAAAACATCGCCGCGCCGAACAGGAACAGGTCCAAATGCTGCGACGGCGAAAACTGCAGCGGCATGCGTCGCCAGCGGCAAAAGGCAAAAAGCGCCGCCGATGCCAGCAGGAACCGGTAGCCGACCGACATCTCCGGGGCGACGCTGCCCAGTTGAAAAGTGATGACCAGCCACGTGGATCCCCAGATGAGGACGCAGGTGGCAAACAATTGCAGGTTGGAAAACGGCATGTTTATGTGGAAAAGTTCTGCTTGAAGCGGGTCCGCGTGTCACACACCGAATTGCATGGATTTGTCACTCGTTCGCAGACGGAATGCCGGTGCTACGGGGCAGTGACCTTTCCTGCGGGTGCGGTATCCCGGGTGGCGGGCCACGCTAGCGAAGTATTCCCACCTGTGACAACACAAACGAATAGGTGATCGCGATTTCTTTAAGGTAGTCGTAGCGTCCCGACGCCCCGCCATGACCTGCGTCCATATTGGTCTTGAGCAGGAGCGGATGGTCATCGGTCTTCAGTGCCCTGAGGCGGGCGACGTATTTTGCCGGTTCCCAGTACATGACCTGGCTGTCGTTGAGCGACGTCTCCACCAGCATCGCCGGATAGGACCTGGCATGCAGGTTTTCGTATGGCGAATACGAGCGCATGTATTGATAAGCGGATTCTTCGTTGGGGTTGCCCCATTCCAGATACTCGCCCACCGTCAAGGGCAGCGATGCATCTAGCATGGAATTCAAGACATCGACGAAAGGCACCTGCGATACCACCGCCTTGAACAGGTCCGG
>JBDTSU010000164.1:0-7745 GCA_039930965.1 Betaproteobacteria bacterium | reverse complement strand
AAGCCGCGCCAGTGCTTGCGCTTCAAATCCGCCAATGGGGCAATTCGGCGCTACGTCGACTTCTTGCGCCTGGTCTTTTTCGCTGTCGGCGTCACCGTCTTTGGCTTGGCCCGTGGTGACTTGGCGGCAACCGCCAGCTTGCCTTTCGGTGTTGCCGCTGCGCCACGAGGTTTGGCCGGGACCATGACGACTTTATTGACGGCAGATTTGGCGGTCACGGTTTTGCGTCGACGGGCAGCGGTTTTTTTCACCGGTGCTTTCACGACCGGAGCCGCCTCCTTGCGCGCGGTTGTGGCGCTTGTGCGGCGCGGTGAAACCATGGCGTCGTCCAGTTCGATGCCGAACACATCGGCGAGCGCGGCATCGTCGAGGACTTTGGCGGCAGTTGGCGTCTTCGCCGTTTTCTTCAGCCCGGCCCCTGCCTGGGCGACCAGGTCATTGGCAAGGACACGCCGCAGGCTGAACAGCAATTCCGGTTGTTGATCGAGGCGCGCGCCCACGCCGTAGAGCACCGCGGCGACGTGCTTGCACATCACCGCCCAATCGGGGCAACTGCAATCGAAATCGATCTCCTTCGGCGCGGGGAAGAGGCCGGTCTTCGGGGTACAAATGCGCGCCATCACGGCCTTGGATAGCTTTCCCTGCAACAGTTCGACCAGGGAATCGATCGATCCGGCGCAATCGGCGCTGAGCGCCTGCCATTGCTTGCCGGGAACGGCGCTGACATTGACGGTGACCTTGTAAAGGCTGGAGCCCATGACCTGTGCTTGCACCTTGCCCTCGCTGATCTTGAGGTCGATCACCGAACCGTTGCGCGCATACGCGCGCCCGCGCGGCAGGCGATTTTCAAAATCGCTGTAGTGCTCAAGGTTGTCGCACCAGGCCTTGCCCCAGAAGGTTTTGGCGATGGCGCCGCGCGATTCGGCAACGGGCTCGAGTTTGGCCCCCTCCTTGGTCGCTTTGGCGGCGGCCTTCAATGCCTGTTGCCTGCGTATGGCGACCGGAACATAAGGTTTCCATCCGTATCCGTAGAAGCCCATCGTTTTTCTCTCCTTACTAATCCGAAAATCCAAAAGTATCAGTTCTGTGGATTCGTCATTCCAGCGAATGCTGGAATCCAGTCCTCCGTTTGACTGACTAACGACGGACTGGGTCCCAGCCTCCGCTGGGACGACGATGCTTAAAGTTCTCACGTGAAATGTGTCGGTGCAATAGTGTCAATTTTCTTGCGCACTATGAATATCGAGTTTGACCATGTCGAGCAGTTCGCGATCGCTCATTTCGGTGAGTTTAATTTCGGCGCCGCCTTCCAGCACATCTTCCACCAATTTTAGTTTGGATTCGATCAACTGATCGATGCGATCCTCGACCGTGCCGCGGCAGACGAACTTGTGCACCAGCACGTTGCGTTGCTGACCGATCCGGTAGGCGCGGTCGGTGGCCTGATTCTCCACGGCCGGATTCCACCAGCGATCAAAATGGATCACATGCGATGCCGCGGTGAGATTGAGGCCCGCGCCACCGGCTTTCAACGACAGGACGAAGAATGGCGTGAGCTCGTCTTCCTGGAATTGTTTGACCAACGCGTGGCGTTTGGCGACCGGCGTGCCGCCGTGCAGGATCAGTCCCGCGCGGCCGAATATCGCGCCGAGAAAGGCGGCGAGCGGCTCAGTGGTTTCGCGGAATTGGCTGAACACCAGCACCTTTTCCTGCTTGGCGGCGATGACCTCGGCCAGTTCACGCAAGCGGGCAAACTTGCCGCTGTCAGCGGCGGCCCAGGCGCCGTCGCCCAGCCATTGCGAGGGATGGTTGCAGATCTGCTTGAATCGCATCAGGTAGGAAAGCACCAGGCCCTTGCGTTTGATGCCGTCGCCTTTTTCCGCCTCCAGCGCGGCGGCCAATTCTTTCACCGCGCGCTGGTAGAGCGCGGCCTGGGCCGGACTCAGATGGCACCAGGCCTTCAGTTCGGTCTTGTCGGGCAAATCGTCGATGACCCGTTTATCGGTCTTGAGACGCCGCAGGATGTAAGGCCGCACCAGGGTACGCAGCGGACCGAAGTGATCCGCTTCCGCCAGTCGCTTGGCGAAATCGGTGAATACCTTGCCCGAGCCCAGCAGGCCGGGATGGGTGAAGTCGAAAATCGACCACAAGTCGGAAAGCCGATTCTCGACCGGTGTGCCGGTAAGCGCGATGCGCGTGCCGGCCGTGAGTTTCTTCACCTGTACGGTTTGCTTGGCGCCCGGATTCTTGATCGCCTGCGCTTCATCCAGAATCGCCAGTCGCCAGGGGATTTCCGTCATCGCCGGCAAGCGCAGGAGCGAGCCGTAACTGGTGATGACGAGATCGATGTCGCGCAGGCCCCCGGCATCCAGCGCGCGCAATTCAGCCATGGGCCGCGCCGAGGGATGCGCGATCAGCAGCCGCAGTCCCGGCGCGAAGCGTTCGGCTTCCGCCGCCCAGTTAGCGAGCAGCGAGGCGGGGACCACCAGCAGGCTGGGAAGTGTTGACTGCTGTGGGCGCGCTTGCTTGCCTTCACGCTTCAGGATCAGCAACAGCGACAGCACTTGTATGGTCTTGCCGAGCCCCATGTCGTCGGCCAGACAGGCGCCCAGCCCCAGCCGGTTGAGCAGGTATAGCCAGCGCACACCGGCCTGCTGATAGGGGCGCAGCGTGCCCTTGAGTTCGGCGCCCGGTGTGACCTGTGCCAGGCCCTCCGGCTGGCGCAATCCCTGCAAGGTCTCGGCCAGCCAGGGCCCGGGGACCAGTTGCGCCCAGTCGATGTCGGCGGCGTCGGTCGCGCCATCGAGCGCGACCCCTGCCACCAGCCGCATCGCTTCGGCAAACTGCACGCCATTGTCGGCAGCGGCTTTTTCGATCGCCAGAAATCGCTCCAGCATCCGCCCGAGCTTCTTCTGGTCAATTTCCACCCAGCGGCCGCGAATGAGTTGCAGACCATCGCCGGCGGCCAGCAGGGATTTGATTTCGGCGGCGTCGAGTCGTTCGCCATCGAGCGAGACCTCCATGCTGAAATCGAGCAGCGCATCCTTCCCCAGCAGCGACGGCGGGCGGCTGCCGACGCTGGCCCGGACCTGTGGCCGGGCGGGACGCCCCGCCTGCCAGGTGCCGGGCGCGCGCACCACAATGCCGGCGGCCTCGAGCTTGGGCACGTCGGTGAGAAACCGGTAGGCATCGCCCGGCGTCCAGCGTAACGGATGATAGATCTCGCCCTCCGCGACCATGGCCTTGAGCCAGTCGCACTGCTCCGCCGCGCGCTGCACCGGCACCAGCAGCGACAAGAGGCGCGAGCGGCTATTGCCGTCGGAGAATTCCGCCAGCGCCCTTGACAGCGGCATATGCTGCGCCTTGCCTTGCGCCGACAGGCGCGACGTGTAGGTGGCGAGAAAGGCGAACGGCGCGTGCGGATCCTTGCGGTTTTCGGCAAGGTTGAAATGAACCCGGCCGACCAGGTTCCACGCCGGATGCCGCGCCTTGAGAAATTCCTGCAGCGGCAGCGTCGATTCGGCGAGTTCGCTGCGCATCGCGCGATCGAGCTCAATCCACAGTTGGGTCAGTACGTCGGCGGTCAGGTACTCCGCGCCGGTCATCGGCGGCGCGTCGGCAATCGCGGCGTCGAGCGCCTGCGTGGCGGGGGCGTCGATGCGACCAGGCTTGGCGTCGCCTTCCGTGGATGCGCATAACGCGGTCACATAGCGCGCGGCGAACGCGCGCCACCAGGACAGCGCGGGGGGCAACACCGTGCCGACTTCCGCCGCCCCCAATTGGAGCAAGCCGTGTCCCGCGCCCAGCGAAAAGGCTCCCGCGATACGCTGGACCAGCGCGGGCGGCAAGGATGGCGCGCCTTCGGTATCGTACGCCTCCTCCAGCTGCAAATGGCCGTGAGGGGTCAGCAATGGCGACAGGGTGGTAATGGGACGATCGATCAGTCTGCGGTGGAAGAAAGTGACGAATCGTCATTCTGCCTCAATGCAAGTTCATCAGCGAAACGGGTATGGCGGGACGGTTTCACACCAGAAGCACACCAGTAGGGGTCTTGCAAAATCGCATTGCGACATTGCAAGACCAGAAGCCCATCACTCGGCGCGCTCCGTACCGCGTGCCAGGCGCGTGTCAGGAATCACTCCGGCTCTTCCACCGCGTATCCACGTTCCTTGAGCGTCGCAAGGTAGTCTCCCGGCGCCAACAGTTGCGAAGAATAGTTAAAGGGGTCGTGGTCGATATAATTTCAACGGCTGCGAAATATTCGTTCACCCCCATTTTTACTGTTACTCATAACTTACGTGAGGCGCGACAAGTCACGTCGCCATTCGTAAACCGCTACTTGCGCCTTGCAGGTATTGCTGCGTCTGCAGGCGCCGCGCTCAATATCGCCATCATCTTCGGTGGACCTGACGGGTACGCTTTCTTTGGCGCGCCACCTGGCTTGATTGAAATGGCTCGTTCCGGCCATGTTCGGGCGCCATTAACCTGCCTGGTCATTGCCGCTTTCCTGGCGCTGCTCGCGGCTTATGCTTTCTCCGGCGCGGGTGTCATTCGCCGGCTGCCGTTCTTGCGGATTGGGCTTGGCGCTATTGCGGCCGTGCTGATCCTGCGCGGTGCGCTGTTTATCCCGCTTATCGTATGGCGTCCCGGCGCGCTTGCCGGCATCTGCGATTGCCGCAGCGTCGATACCTTTACTGTCGTCACGTCGGCGCTGTGTCTTGCCATGGGCGTGGGCTATGCGCTGGGCGCCATGGCCGCTATCGCCGCGCCTTACAGTTCATTCAAGCGAGCGGGTCAGCCTGGAAATTAAAGGGTGTAGCCAACGAGGTAATTTGTTCTGCGCCAAAAAAAGCGAAACAACTCACGCTGACACTTCAAGTTCCGAAGCAATCGTCGTCGTCAGAAATTGAACAGGGCACCGGCCTAAAACCTAGCGCTGGTGCGGTTCTCCAAGGCATTGCCTCGGGAAGCCGCGCCAGTGCTTGGTTTCAGGGCAGTGTACTCGCGCCTGTCAGAATTTCCTCGTCCGGGCCCGTCGACGGGCTCAGGATGAACCGGGCACATGCCCGGGCCCGGACGCGCTACGCCGCGATTTCTGAAAATACGTCGCACTGGATTGCAGCCTGGGCTGGAATGCCGGTTTGCAAGCAGTATCTCCGTCGGCCCTGCTGCGGTGCATTTTTGACGTTGAATTTCGCCGCCGCACTTCTTTTGTGCGCGAAAGTGTCCCGCCGGCCGGGTAAGCCTCCGTTTTGCGGGGCATCGCGCACCGCGAAGCAATATATGTGACTGGCATGCATGTTGCAAAGTCTCTTTGGATAGTCGTCCTCGGGCACGTTCATTCAAAGGGAGTGGTCAATCATGCAAAGAAGAAACTTCGTCAAGGCGTCCGCCGTGGCAGTCGTAACCGCACTGGCGTTCGGTTCATCAAGCGCCTACGCACAGGCCAAAGGCACCATAAAAGTCGGCGTACTGCATTCGCTTTCCGGCACCATGGCGATCAGCGAAACGGTATTGAAGGATGTGGCGCTGATGGCGATCGAGGAAATCAACACCAAGGGTGGCGTGATGGGCATGAAGCTGGAGCCGACCGTGGTCGATCCGGCATCCAACTGGCCGCTGTTTGCAGAGAAGGCGCGCCAACTCATTTCGAAAGACAAGGTCGCGGTGACGTTTGGTTGCTGGACGTCGGTATCGCGTAAATCGGTGTTGCCGGTGTATGAAGAACTGAACGGCCTCTTGTTCTACCCCGTGCAATATGAAGGCGAAGAGCTTTCCAAGAACGTGTTCTACACCGGCGCCGCGCCAAACCAGCAGGCGATCCCGGCCACCGAATACCTGATGAGCAAGGAAGGCGGCGGCGCCAAGCGCTTTGTGCTGCTGGGTACCGATTACGTCTATCCACGCACTACCAACAAAATCCTGCGCGCCTTCCTGAAGAGCAAGGGTGTCGCCGACAAGGATATCGACGAGGTCTACACGCCGTTCGGTCATAGCGATTACCAGACCATCGTTGCCAACGTGAAGAAGTTTGCCTCCGGCGGCAAGACCGCCGTGATCTCCACCATCAATGGTGATTCCAATGTGCCGTTCTACAAGGAACTGGGCAACGCCGGCCTGAAGGCGACCGATGTGCCGGTGGTGGCGTTCTCGGTGGGAGAGGAAGAGCTGCGCGGCGTGGATACGAAACCACTGGTGGGCCACCTGGCGGCGTGGAACTACTTCATGTCGCTGAAGAACCCGGCCAATGAGGAGTTCAAGAAGAAATGGGCGGCCTACGCCAAGGCCAAGAAGTTGCCGGGCGCCGACAAGTCATTGACCAATGATCCGATGGAAGCGACTTACATCGGTATCTATATGTGGAAGCAGGCGGTGGAGAAAGCCAAGTCCACTGACACCGACAAGGTCGTCGCCGCGATGGCCGGCCAGACCTTCAAGGGCCCGTCGGGATTCACGGTGAAGATGGATGAGAAGAATCATCACCTGCACAAGCCGGTGTTTATCGGCGAGGTGAAGGCTGACGGCCAGTTCAACGTCGTGTGGAAGACGCCGGGGCCGATCAAGGCACAGCCGTGGAGTCCGTTTATCGCGGGTAACGACAAGAAGAAGGATGAGCCGGAGATGGTAGCGGTTAAGAAGTAATCGCTTTGGGGTTTTCGTGATTCGACGCTTCGCGGCGAAGCCCCACTCCTCGCAACTCGTCGCCCCAGCGTCCCGAAAAGGGATTCCCTTCGGTCGAGGCTGGGGCCCAGTCCGTTCCATCAACTGACAACAAGTCTTTTGTTTGCGTCATGAATAGACCCTTGGATCAGATATTGGATTGGACTGGGTGGCCCGATATGGCCAGCCCCTCCCAGCCTGCGCTGGGACGACGGAGTGATTGAATGGAAATCGTCTCGTTGAATCCTTACCCATGAAGCGGAATGCCCTGGCGTTGCTCGCCTTGTTCGCTGCGCTGGTGACGGCGGCGCCCCCCGCATCCGCTTTCAACCCCGCCCTCATCACCAAACTCGCCACGGGCGAGAATGAAGACAAGGTCGCCGCGATCGCCGCGCTGTTGGCCGAAGGCGACCCCGCCGCGCTGCCGGTGCTGGGTGCGTTTGTCGACGGCAATGTGCAGATCGCCGGCAAGCAGGTGCTGCTGATGAAGGGAGAAGAGGCCAGCGATCTACTCTCCGGCAAGGCCATCTCGCCGGTGCCGGCGGAACGCGAGGACGTGGTGCTGAACAACCGCGTGCGCCGCGAACTGGAATCGGCGGTCTCGGCGCTGCGATTGCTCTCGACCGTACGTGAGGTGCGACTGACGGCAGCCAAGGCGCTGCAGGCGAATGCGGAAGAGCCGATGCTGCCGCTGATCCGCAAGGCGCTGGCCATTGAGAAGGATGCGGAGATTCGCGGCCTGCTCTCGATCATTGAGGCGACCGTGCAACTGGGCAGCAAGGATCGCGTCGCCCGCCTGGCGGCGGTGAAGGCACTCGCCGGCAGCACCAACCCGGCCACCAAATCGCTGCTGCTCGGCGTGCTGGAAAAGAAAGGCGACGTGTTTGTCGAGGATGACGCCGAAATTCGCATCGAGGCGCAGAACGCGCTGAAGACGGTGGAGTCCACGCTGGCGCTGGGCGAGCGCCTGGGTCATATTTTCAGCGGTATCAGCCTCGGCAGCATCCTGCTGCTGGCGGCGCTGGGGCTGGCGATCACCTACGGCCTGATGGGCGTCATCAACATGGCGCATGGCGAGCTGATCA
>JBDTSU010000163.1:0-7794 GCA_039930965.1 Betaproteobacteria bacterium | reverse complement strand
GTGCCGGTCTGGTCTCACGATGGCATCATCTGCACCGGCGAGACGTACAAGAAAGCCGTGAAGCTGACGTTCGCCAAGGGTGCTTCGATCAAGGACCCCTCCAAACTGTTCAATTCCAGCCTGGATGGCAACACCCGGCGCGCAATCGATATCCATGAGGGTGTGGAAATCGATGAGGCTGCGTTCAAGGTACTGATACGCGCGGCGGCGGCGCTGAACCGGTCAGCGGCCCGATAGGCAATCCGGCGCCACGAGCGTTGGCGCCTGTCTTGCCCGGCGCGCAATTTGACGTTCAGCATCGTGTCTACCCTGGCGAAGCCTGGTCCAGAAATGTGCTGGGCGATCTGTCGACAACCAGTTCGTGAAAGTTACCAACCACCGCGCTCCCTCAGCCAGTTTCCGCCCGGAGAGTTGTTCACCGGCACGACAGCACAATTGGAAGGCGGCCCCTTCGCAAAACGCCATCTCTGGCGCGCGCCTTCACCCATTCTTGGCCAGAACGCCGCGCCAGTGCTAGAGTCTCCTGCCTGAATCGAAGACTTTTCATGCCAATACTCAAAGCCGTCCTGCTCGCGCTGATCAGTTTCTGTGCCGCCGCCGAACCCCTCATCGACGGCCCCTATGTGCTGCATCGGGACCACGCCACGCAAGCCCACTGGATCTGCGACGGCGAGGTGAAACCGCTCGCGCTCGCCGCCGGCGCAAAACTCGTCGCACCCTGCGGCAGCGTGACGGGGTTTGCCCTGAATGCCGGCAACCCCGTCGCCCCCGATCAGTTGCCGCAGCCGAAGCGCTGGGCGGCGGTATCCGATATCCACGGCCAGGCGCCGGCGTTTCTGTCACTGCTGCGCGCGCAAAAAATCATCGGCGCCAACCACCAGTGGACTTTTGGCCAGGGCGTGCTGGTGATCAACGGCGACGTGTTCGACCGCGGCCCGCAGCAAACCGAAGCGCTGTGGGCCATTTATCGCCTGGCACAGGAAGCCGAGGCGGCGGGCGGCAGCGTGCAGATGGTGTTGGGCAATCACGAAGCGATGGTGCTGGCGGGCGACCTGCGCTACCAGTTGCCAAAATACCTGGCAGTCGCGAGGCTGCTGCAACGCAGCGTGCCGGAGCTATACGGCAAGGATACCGAACTGGGCCAGTGGCTGCGCACGCGCGCTACGGTGTTGAAACTGGGCGATACGCTGTTTGTGCACGGCGGCATCAGCCCGGACCTGCCCTATCAGGCGCCGGACCTGGTGGCGCTCAATGCAAAAATCCGCGCGCGCCTGGGTGATGGCCGCGACGCGCTCAAGAATGATCCGCAGGCCGCCTGGCTGTTCGCCTCCCACGGCCCGCTATGGCATCGCGGCTATTTCCGGCTGCCGCGCGCGAGCAGCGCGGAAGTCGATGAACTGCTTAAACACTATGACGTCAAGCGCATCGTGGTCGGCCATACCACGCGCGACCAGATCGTCTCGCTTTACGCCGGGCGCGTGATCGGCATCGACGCCGCACTCAAGGACGGTGCGCCGGGCGAACTGCTGCTGTGGGAAAACAATCGCCTGCAGCGCGGCCTGGCCGACGGCAGCCGCAAACACCTGCCGGCCGGCAACGACGATGGCACCGCGAACGCGATGCTGCCGGATGCGGAAGATCGGGCGGCGGAGGCGAAGGCAAAGCGCTAAAGTTTCAACATCAGTCTTGGCCGCGTCACGCCACACCTCGCGCTCCGGACACTTCTCTTGATCACACACATCCATGACGCCACCCGCAAACCACGCCCACATTTCTCGTGTTCGCCCCGCCGGCATCAGTGACGTAGAGGCCGTTGTCGAGGTCATCAACCGCGCCTTTCTCAGCGAACAGTTTTGCGTGACCGGCGATCGCACCGATGCCGCCGACATCCGTCACCGGTTCGAAACCGGCATCTTCTATGTGATCGACAATCCATCCGATCGCGCGGGCTTGCAGGGTGCGGTGTATTGCTCGATCGACCATTCGCGCGGCTATCTCGGACTGCTGGCGGTTGATCCCGGCGCGCAGGGGCAGGGACATTCACGCGCGTTGCTGGCAGCCGTCGAGCAACATTGCCGTCATGCAGGTTGTCATTTTCTCGATATCACGGTGATCAATGTGCGCGATGAGCTGTTTCCGCTATATGCCAGGCTGGGCTTTGCAGCGTTTGACATCGTGCCCTTTCCAGTGCCGGAACGCTCGCGGCAGCCCTTGCATCTGGTGAAGATGACCAAGCCGCTGTTTCCACTGTCGCAGATGACGTCGCCGCCGTAGTCAGCGCATTCGCTGCGTTGCGACCTCATTTGGACACGCCTAGCCTGCATATTTCATGGGGGCGCGTTCGAGGGTGGGCCGATGGGCGTGCGATTTTTCGCTCGACTGACCGAGGAATATCGAGATATTCCGAGGGAAGAGAGCGGAAAAGCGCATGTTCAGCGGCCCGCTATCGAGCGCGCAGGCCCGGCCTGAAGCGGGTACGAATTGGATTCGGCGTCACCGCAAGTTCATTCGAGAGAGCCTCCCTTGGAGAGGGGCCGACCCCGTGAAATATGCAGGCTAACCCGCCGGTCGGCTTCAAACTCCGGCACCCGCCCCCGCCTACCCGCCGGAACGCGAATAGATCGTTCGTCCGCGGCTGATCGTGCAGCGCACCTTGGCGAAGTTCGCCACGTCCGTTGCCGGATCGGCATCGAGCACCACCAGGTCCGCATCCAGCCCCGCCGCCACGCGCCCGCGACGGTTGCTTTCCTTCCAGCGCACGGCGGGCGCGGTGGTGAGCGAGGCGAGTATCTGCATCGGCGACATACCCGCCTTCGCCATGAGCACATACTCTTCGGTGGGATCGACATCGCTCATGTAGCCGACGTCGGTGCCGAACAGCACTTGCCCGCCCGCGGCGACGAACGTCCTGACGTGCGCGATCGATGCGTCCACCAGGCGCGCGCTGATCTCGGGCGGCACCGGGCCTTTCTCCTTGCTCAATTCGTAGCTCATCAATTTCAGTGTCGGGATGAGCGACATGCCTTGCTGGATCACCTGCCGGCGCAGCGCCTCCGGCCACGGTGTCTCCACGCCCAAGGTGGTATGCGCGAGGATGTCCACTCCGGCGGCGAGCGACGCCTCGACACCGGCGATATCGGTGGGATGCGCGAGCACCAGCTTGCCACGGCGATGGGTCTCGTCGGCCGCCGCGCGGGCGATGTCGGCGGGGATGCGCTGGATGCGGCGCCCGGCCTGCGGTGTCGCGACGAAAAGCTTGGTGGCGTCGGCGCCGGCATCGAGATTTTCGCGCACCACTTTCACGGCCGCTTCCACGTCCGCCGGTTGCGGCAGGCGCGCGAGAAACTCGGGCGAAAAGTGGTCCAGGTAGATCGGGATGCCGTTGAGTGGAAACAGCGGCAGGCCGGCGGTCAGGATGCGCGGTCCGCGCACGTCGCCCCAGCCGCTGCCCGCGCCGCCACGTTCGATGCGCGCGCGCAATGCCAGCGTGTTGGCGCGATCTGAGGCGATGTCGACGACGGTCGAATAGCCGTAACGGGTCAGCATCGTGACCAGTTTTTGGGTCAATTCGCCCGCAGACTGATTGCCGGCGGCGTTCCAGCCTGCGTCGACAAAATGCACGTGGCTGTTCTGGAAGCCCGCGGCGATGATTCCGCCGCTGCAAGTCGATTCGCGCGCGCCGGCCGGGATCGCGACACTGGCCTTGTCGCCGGCGGCGACGATCCTGTCACCCCGGACCAGCACCACGCCGTCCGTAATGGGCGCCAGGTCCGGGGCGGCATACATCTTCGCGCCGCGCAGGATCCAGGTGCCGGGTTCGTCCGCGGCCCGGGCCGGTGCGATTGCAAACAGCGCGGTAAAGAGAATAAAGAAAGGAACCTGTGCGAGCCGGGCGACCTTTGCGAGGTGACGACACGGAGTTTGCATGGGGTGCTTTCCTTTACGTTGTCGGATCGGGAGAAGATGGTGCGGTCGAAAAGCGCGTGGCCCAATGTCGCCGCCGCCCAATGTCGCTGCTGCCCAATGTCGCTGCCGCCCAATGTCGCCGCCGCCCAATGTCGCCGCTTTAAGCGACGAACTGAAGTTGGCGAGATCCATATGTTCTGTCATTTGAAAGCACGGTGCACAGGACCTTCAGGAAGCAGGCCAGTATTCTTCCGCACAAACACACGTTGCTCCAGCACTGGCGCGCCTTTCCCGCCATTATTGGCCTGAACACCTCACCAATACTGGCGTTTTATCATTTTTCCCTATGCCGGCGCATGCCACAATGCCCCATGTAAATTTGACATGAATCAACAATCGGCGTATCCCGGCAGTTCGCCTTTGTTCGACATTCCCGGTCACACGACAGGTTCGCGATGGCCGGGCAACTCGGCGGGGCGCATTCCTGCGATTCATTCGTCGCATTGTCCTCATTGTTCAATCCGCATCGGGAGTAAGAAAAATGAAGAAACTGCTTCTCGCCGCATCGCTGCTTTTCGCCCTGGCGCCTGCCGCCGGCACGGCCCAGTCGGTATTCGATGGAACCTGGAAGACCGACCCCAGCAAAGTCACGTTCCCCACCAAGCCCACGGTCCTGTCATTGAAGGACGGCATGTACGAATGCAAGTCCTGCACCTACAAGACGCATGTGAAGGCTGACGGCACCGACCAGAAGATCGAGGGCAATCCTTATACCGACACCATGGCCGTCAAGGTCATCGACAAACGTACCGTCGAGTCCGTGAGCAAGAAGGGCGGCAAGCAAAACGGGTGGTCGAAACGCGTGGTCGCCGCCGACGGCAACAGCATGACGGTGGAATACAAGAGCAATTCCCCGGTCAACGGTGAGGTCGTGTCCGGCAAGACATCGTTCAAGCGCGTCGACAAGGATCCGCCGGGCGCCAACCTGGTCTCGGGCTCGTGGCTGCCCACCAAGGTCGACAGCCGTACTGACAATGGCATGATCGTGACTTACAAGACAGTGGGGAATGTCGTGAACATGAGCGCGCCGACCGGCGAGTCCTTCAGCGCCAAGACCGATGGTTCCGATGCACCGATGAAGGGCGACCCCGGCGTCACCACCGTTGCCGTGAAGATCGTCGGCAAGAACGTGCTCGAGGAAGTCGACAAGCTCAATGGCAAGGTGGTCGGATCGAGCAAGACTACGGTCGATGCCAGCGGCAAGACCGCCAAGGTCGAATGGGAAGACAAGCTTGCCGGTACCAGCGGAAGCTATGTGATGATGAAGCAGTAGTCCCTGTCCGCAACAGGCAAGGCCGCCGGCTCCACGCGAGGTAGCGGCCTTTGTCGGCGCCTGGCTCGACGTGCCGGGTTGGCAATATGGGCCGCTGTCGCACGGTAAGACCGCACAATCATCCGCGACGCATGCCGAACACGGGGAGATCACTATGGCCGAACAATTCGATGCGATTGTCGTGGGTGCGGGACAGGCAGGTCCGGCACTCGCGGTGCGTTGCGGGCGCGAGGGACTGAAGACGGCGATCATCGAGCGCCATCGCTTCGGTGGCACCTGCGTCAACAACGGCTGTGTCCCGACCAAGACGCTGGTGGCATCGGCCAAGGTGGCCCACATGGCGCGACGCGCGGGCGAATACGGCATCGGCATCGCCGCCGCGATTGGCATCGACATGGTCAGCGTCATGGCGCGCAAGAACGCCATCGTGCGCCAGTCGCGCGACGGCGTGCGGTCCTGGCTCGACGCGGCGAAGAATGTGAGCGTTATCGAGGGGCACGCCGTGTTTACCGGCGCGCGCCAGATTCGTGTCGGCGACCGCACCCTGGAGGCACCGAAGATATTTCTCAATGTCGGCGGCCGGGCCAGTGTGCCGGCGCTGCCGGGCATCGATGCCGTGCCCTATCTCAACAACGAACGCATCATGCATCTCGATACCGTGCCCGGGCACCTGGTGGTGATCGGCGGCAGCTACATCGGGCTGGAGTTCGCGCAGATGTTCCGGCGTTTCGGCTCGGCCGTGACGGTGATCGAGACCGGCCCGGCCATCATCGGCCGCGAGGATGGCGATGTCTCTCGGGCGATTTACGAATTTCTCACCGGCGAGGGCATCGACATTCGCGTCAACGCGACCTGCCTCGGCCTGTCCGCACACGACGGGGGCGTCGCGGTCAGCGTCGGCTGCGGCGACGGGGCACCGCGGGTCGAGGGTTCGCATGTGTTGCTGGCGACCGGGCGGCGCCCCAATACCGATGATCTCGGCCTCGACGCCGCCGGCGTCGCCACCGATTCACGCGGCTACATCACGGTCGACGATCAGCTCGCTACCGGGATTGACGGTGTCTACGCGATCGGTGATTGCAACGGGCGCGGCGCCTTCACGCACACCAGCTGGAACGATTACGAGATCGTCGCCGCGAATCTGTTCGACGGTGAATCGCGCAACGTCACGGAGCGGATTCCGGTTTACGCGCTGTTTGTCGATCCGCCGCTCGGCCGGATCGGCATGACCGAACGCGCGGTGCGGGAGCGCGGTATCAAGGCGCTGAGCGCGAAGCTGCCGATGACGCGGGTGGGCCGCGCGCGCGAGATGGGCGAAACGCTGGGTTTCATGAAAGTCACCGTCGATGCCGCCAGCAAACGCATCCTCGGCGCGGCAATACTCGGTGTGCACGGCGACGAGGTGGTGCAAGAACTCCTTGCCGTGATGGCGGCGGGATTGCCGTACACGCACATCCATCGCACCATGCACATCCATCCGACGGTCGCGGAACTGCTGCCGACATTATTGGAGGGGCTCAAGCCGATGGTGTAACGTCGTCCCCGCATCGGTTCGGCGTTCGCGCCCACGCCGGGGCAGGCACCATCGATGTTTCACCGTTAGCCCGGCCGGCGATTACTTCCGCGCATCTCCCACCTGATAACCCGGCTTCGGCGCCAGCTTGATGTCCACGGCCGACTTGAGGCGTTCGCGGAACGATTCGATTTCGGCATTCAGTTGCGGGATCAGCTGGTCCACCGCTTTTTGATAGCCTTCGATTTGCGCGGCGCGCGCGCGTTCGCTGTAGTTGGCCCAGTTCGATCCGCCATTGACCTGGCTGGTGCCGGGCGCGCGGAACAGCAGCTTCCGGCTGGCGACGTCGAACACCGAAATATCGAGCATTGTCTTGATGTCGAATTCGTTCCCGTTCACCACGTATGCACCGACGATCGTCCAATAGAGAAATGCCAGCGAATTGGTGTCGGTGAAATGCACCTGGTCGTACGACACCATGGCCATGATGTCGACATTGAAGAGGCGCGAGACCTGCTGCAGATTGTCGAAGCCGCCGCCCGCCCGCAGGTACTGGGTGGGAATGATCTCTATTGCGCCGACATAAGGCTGGCGGGCAAACGCAGCCTTGGTGCGCTCCAGCAATTTCATCTTTTCGACTTCGGACAGGGTGCGCGCCTTGGCATTCGCCGGTACGAACGCGAGCCCGACCCGCACCGGCGGCCGCAGCAGGGCAACGCCCGGCTCCATTTTCGGCGCTTCGGCGGCCGCCGGGTAGAGATATTCGACGATACTCGCCGATTGTTTGCTCTCCCGCTGGCCGGCGGGCGTGGTGCAACCGCCGGCGATCGCAATCGTGATCAGCACGAGCCGTGACAGAATGACTTGCATGGTGGTTCTCCCGGGCGCCGCGGCAGCGAACGCAGTGTTTATTGGCCGCGACGAGCATAACGCGCCCGAATACGCCCTCAAACAGGTTTCAGCGCGGTAGACACCGGCGTATCCGGCGGTACTAGAAAGCAATACCGGAACGACTGGCCTCTCACCAGCTACGGCAGCACCA
>JBDTSU010000162.1:0-7803 GCA_039930965.1 Betaproteobacteria bacterium | reverse complement strand
GGCTAGGGGGCCGTGAGTGAAGCGGCCAGCCGGTCCGGGGCGAACACGCCGCGCTCGGTGATGACACCTGTGACCAGGCGATGCGGTGTCACGTCGAAACCCGGATTGGCGACTGGCGTGTCGGGGTGAAGAATAAGCACTGGCGCGGCCTCCCGGGCATTTTCGGTCTGCAGTCCAGCAATGGTGCGGACCTCCGTGCCATTGCGCTCTTCAATCTCAATCTCTTCACGCGCGTTGCCGAGTGCCGGGTCGATGGTCGACACCGGCAGGGCGGCATAGAACGGGATCTCGTTGTCGCGCGCGGCCAGCGCCTTGAGGTAAGTGCCGATCTTGTTAGCGACATCGCCGGTGCTTGAGACGCGATCCGCTCCGACCAGCACCATATCGACTTTTCCCTGCTGCATCAGGTGGCCACCGGCGTTGTCGACGATGTAGGTGTGCGCAACGCCCTGCTGCCGCATTTCCCAGGCAGTGAGCAGGCCCTGGTTGCGGGGCCGGGTCTCATCCACCCAGACATGCAGCGGTATGCCGGCGTCATGCGCCTTGTAGATGATCGCCAGCGCCGTCCCCCAGTCGACCGTCGCGAGCCAGCCGGCATTGCAGTGGGTGAGGATATTCACCGTGCGCCCGAGCTTGTCATGCAAGGCGCGAACCACGCTGAGGCCCTGTTCGCCGATGGCTTCATTGGTGGCGACATCGTCATCGGCCAGTCTTCGCGCCAGTGCCCACGCCGCATCAGCGCGGCGCGGGCGAGGCAATGCCAGCAATTGCCGCCGCATTACCTGAAGCGCCCAGGCCAGGTTGACGGCGGTCGGCCGGGTCGCCTGCAGAATGGCGATCGATTCCTCGAGCGCGGGATCGCTGTCATCCTGGTGCATGGCCAGCGCCACACCGAATGCGGCTGCGACACCAATCAGGGGCGCGCCGCGCACGCGCATGGCGCGAATCGCATGCGCGATGTCGTCGCGCGTGGACAACGTCAGCGTGGCAAACGCAAACGGCAGGCGCGCCTGGTCAATGACATGCACGCGCCGCGGACCGTCTTCGGCCCAGATGCTGCGGTAGGCCTGGCCGTTGACTTTCATGTTCCTGCTTTCATGCAAGGAAGTTTATGCGATTTTGAGCGGCGGGTCGCATTCACCGGATGGATTGGTGGATGCGTGCCCCAACCAAAAGTGTCATCGTAGCCGCGAACAAGCGCAGCCCATTCCAAGGCAGTCAAGCGGCGCCTGCACGTGTTTCCGGAATACGCTGCGCTGCTTCCGGGCTACGTGGCTGCCAATGATCACGTGGTGCACTTGCATGGCACGCTGCGCAGGCTCACGACGAAACTCGCGATGAATCGGATCGGGCCGTAGTGTAAAATACCAATTTCCAACTCTCCGCAGCTGGGGGTCAACAAAATGACCAAGTACATATTCGTTACCGGTGGCGTGGTTTCCTCTCTTGGAAAAGGCATCGCCGCCGCGTCTCTCGCCGCGATTCTTGAATCGCGCGGCATCAAAGTCTCGATGATGAAGCTGGATCCCTACATCAACGTGGATCCGGGCACCATGTCGCCGTTCCAGCATGGAGAAGTCTTCGTCACGGAAGACGGCGCGGAGACCGATCTCGACCTCGGCCATTACGAGCGCTTCATCTCGATGAAGATGAAGAAGTCGAACAATTTCACCACCGGCCAGATTTACGAGCGCGTGATCAACAAGGAGCGGCGCGGCGACTACCTGGGCGGCACGGTGCAGGTGATTCCGCATATCACCGACGAGATCAAGGCCTCGATCCGCGCCGGTACCGAAGATGCCGAAGTCGGCATCATCGAAATCGGCGGCACCGTGGGTGACATCGAGTCGCTGCCGTTTCTCGAGGCGATTCGCCAGATGGGCATCGAGCAGGGCCGCGACAACGCCTGCTACATCCACCTCACACTGGTGCCGTATCTTGCGATGGTCGGCGAAATCAAGACCAAGCCCACCCAGCACAGCGTGAAGGAGTTGCGCGAAATCGGTATCCAGCCCGACGTGGTCATGTGTCGCAGCGACCGGCCGCTTCCCGAAGAAGACCGCCGCAAGATTGCCTTGTTCACCAATGTCGACCAGGGCTCGGTGATCTCCTGCTATGACGCCAATTCGATCTACAAGATTCCGAAGATGCTGCACAAGCAGGGCCTCGACGAGATCGTCTGCCGCAAGCTGCATCTCACGCCGCGGCCCGCGGACCTGACCCTGTGGGACGGCATTGTCGAGGCGCTCGAGCATCCCGAGCATGAAATTGACCTGGCGATGGTCGGCAAGTATGTCGATCTCACCGACTCGTACAAGTCCCTGTCCGAGGCGCTGACCCACGCCGGCATCCACACCCGCACCAAGGTCAAGATCCACTATCTCGATTCCGAACAGATCGAGAAGGACGGCGTGGCGGCGCTCGCCAACATGGACGCCATCCTGGTTCCCGGGGGATTTGGCAAGCGCGGCACCGAGGGCAAGATCGCGGCCGTGAAGTTCGCCCGCGAGAACAAGATTCCCTATCTCGGCATTTGTCTCGGCATGCAGATCGCCACCATCGAATTCGCGCGCAATGTCGTCGGGCTGGACAACGCCAATTCGACCGAGTTCGATCCCGATACGCCGCATCCGGTGGTTGCGCTGATCACCGAATGGCAGAATCGCGACGGCAAGGTCGAGAAGCGCGATTCTAATTCGAATCTGGGCGGCACCATGCGGCTCGGTGCGCAGCCCTGCACCGTGCTGCCCAATACGCTGGCCCATCGGATCTATGACGCCGACACCGTCAGCGAACGGCATCGGCATCGCTATGAAGTCAACAACCACTATGTGCCGCGCCTCGAGGCGGCGGGATTTGTGATTTCCGCGCGAACCAATTCCGAATCGTTGCCGGAAATGGCCGAGCTCGATCCGGCCAAGCATGCGCATCCGTGGTTCTACGGCTGCCAGTTCCACCCGGAATTCACCTCCACGCCGCGCGACGGCCATCCGTTGTTTACCTCGTTCATCAAGGCGGCCCTTGAGCAGCACAAGAAGGTGCATGGCGAAGCGGGTCTGCGCGTGTTGCAGGGAACGAAGGCCACGGCATGAAGCTTTGCGGTTTTGACGCCGGCATCGATAGGCCTTTTTTCCTGATCGCCGGCCCCTGTGTGGTCGAATCCGAACAACTGCAGATCGACGTGGCCGGCAAGTTGAAGGAAATCACCACCGAACTCGGCATCCCGTTCATTTTCAAGTCGAGCTACGACAAGGCCAATCGCAGTTCCGGCAAGTCGTTCCGCGGTCCGGGCATGGATGAAGGGCTGCGGGTGCTGGCTGAAGTGAAGAAACAGCTCGGCGTGCCGGTGCTGACCGACGTGCACACCGAAGGCGAGGTGGCGACGGTGGCCGGCGTGGTCGATGTGCTGCAGACCCCGGCGTTTCTTTGCCGCCAGACCGATTTCATTCATGCCGTCGCACGCGGCGGCAAACCGGTGAATATCAAGAAGGGCCAGTTTCTCGCGCCCGGCGACATGAAGAACGTGGTCGACAAGGCCCGCGAAGCGAGCGGCACCGACAACATCATGGTCTGCGAACGCGGCGCCTCGTTCGGCTATAACAACCTGGTCTCCGACATGCGCTCGCTGGCGATCATGCGCGATACGCGATGTCCGGTGGTGTTCGACGCCACTCACTCCGTGCAGTTGCCGGGCGGGCAGGGAACGACATCGGGCGGCCAGCGCGAATTCGTGCCGGTGCTGGCGCGCGCCGCCATGGCCGCCGGTATTTCCGGCCTGTTCATGGAAACCCACCCCGATCCGTCCAAGGCGCTGTCGGACGGTCCCAACGCCTGGCCGCTGGCGATGATGAAGGACTTGCTGATCACGCTGAAACAGATCGACCTGCTCGTCAAGAAGAACGGTTTCGCCGAGCAGGCACTGATGAAAGGCTAGCCACAGAATGCACGCCAAGAAAACCTGGCCACGGATTTCACGGATCAAAACGGATAAGACAAGAGCATTGTTCCGCATCATCAATACTCGGGTTTGGGTTTATCCGCTCTCATCCGTGAAATCCGTGGCCCGCCTTTTGTTTCTTAACCCAATCGAAAAAACACCATGACCGCCATCGTCGATATCGTAGCAAGAGAAATCCTGGATTCGCGCGGCAATCCCACTGTCGAAGCCGATGTGCTGCTGGAGTCCGGGGTCATTGGTCGCGCGGCCGTGCCGTCCGGCGCATCGACCGGTTCGCGGGAGGCCATCGAGCTGCGTGACAAGGACCCGCATCGCTACCTCGGCAAGGGCGTGCTGAAGGCCTGCGAGCACATCAATACGGAAATCTGCGAGGCCGTGATCGGCCTTGACGCCAGCGAGCAATCGTTCATCGACAAGACCATGATCGAACTCGACGGCACCGAAAGCAAATCGCGCCTCGGCGCCAATTCGATCCTGGCGGTGTCGCTGGCCTGCGCGAAAGCGGCGGCGGACGAATCCGGGCTCTCGCTGTACCGCTATCTCGGCGGCGCGGCACCGATGCAGATGCCGGTGCCGATGATGAACATCATCAATGGCGGCGCGCATGCGGATAACGTACTCGACCTGCAGGAATTCATGATCATCCCGGCCGGCCTGCCGACGTTTCGCGAGGCGCTGCGCGCCGGCGTGGAAGTGTTCCACACGCTGAAGAAGATCCTGCACGCGGAAAAACACAACACCAACGTCGGCGACGAGGGCGGCTTTGCCCCCAATCTCGCCAACAACGAAGCGGCCCTGCAGTACATCATGAAGGCGATCGCCGAAGCCGGTTATGTCGCCGGCCAGGACATTCTCATCGGCCTCGACTGTGCTGCCAGCGAGTTCTACAAGGACGGCAAATACCGCTTCGAGGCGGAAAAGCTGGCCTTCACCTCCGCGCAATTCACCGACGTGCTGGCCACCTGGTGCGATAAATATCCCATCGTCAGCATCGAGGACGGCATGGCCGAGGACGATTGGGACGGATGGGCCATACACACCGAGAAGCTCGGCAAGAAAATTCAACTGGTGGGCGACGACGTCTTCGTCACCAATACCAAGATCCTGCGTGAAGCCATCAGCAAGGGCATCGCCAATTCCATCCTCATCAAGGTGAACCAGATCGGCACCCTGTCGGAGACCTTTGCCGCCATCGAAATGGCCAAGCGCGCCAATTACACCGCGGTGATTTCGCATCGCTCGGGCGAAACCGAGGACACCACCATCGCCGATATCGCGGTGGCGACCAATGCCTGCCAGATCAAGACCGGCTCGGCTTCGCGCTCGGACCGCATGGCGAAATACAACCAGCTGCTGCGCATCGAGGAAGAGATGGGCGATGCCGCCAGCTATGCCGGCAAGTCGGCTTATTACAACCTGCGCTAGTGTCATTCTGAACGAAACGGCGTGAAGTGAAGAATCACATCCAGGAAAGCGCAGGGTTCCTCAGCAGGACGAGATCCTTCGCCGGGAAAAGCCCGGCTCAGGATGACAGGAACCGGTTCGCGGCCGCCTCGTGAAATACCTGCCCCACACGCTCATCGCGCTCATCATCGCCATCCAGTATCCGCTCTGGATGGGCAAGGGGAGCTGGTTGAAAGTGTGGGAGTTCTCACGGCAGGTGGATCAGCAAAAGGCAAAAAATATCCAGCTGGCCACGCGCAATGCGGGCCTCGACGCCGAAGTCCGCGATTTGAAGCAGGGCACCGAGGCCGTCGAAGAGCGCGCGCGCGTTGAACTCGGCATGATCAGGGCCGACGAGATTTTCTACCAGGTCGTCGACAAGCCAGTGGCCGCGACGACCGTGCCATCCGGCGGCAAGTGAACGTCGCCGGCGTCAAGAAATTCTGCGCCGGGCTGCCCGGTGTCACCGGCGATATCAAGTGGGAAGTCGATCTGGTCTACTCGGTCGGTGGCCGGATGTTCTGCGTCGCGTTTACCGATCGCCAAGGCAAACAGACCGTGTCGTTCAAGGTCGATGACGACTTGTTCCTGCAATACACCGACCGCGAAGGATTCATTCCCGCGCCGTACCTGGCCCGCGCGAAATGGGTGCAGGTGATCGACCTGAAGAAAGTCGCCGACGCGGAGCTCAAATCACTGATCCGCCGGTCGCATGAACTGGTTGCGCTGAAACTGACGAAGAAGCGTCGCGCGGAATTGGGAATCGGCTAGCCTGATTTCCGGCAACCGCCACGGCGTTCGTGCAAGGGACATTCGACTTACAAGGTGCCTTGCCCGAACCCGTGAACGGGCATACGTTGTCCGCCATTCATGCGCTCATTCGCGCGTCGAAAGGTTCTTCATTACTATTCGCGGGTGCTGAAAGCCACTGTAGGGTGCGCACCGCGCCCCATTCTTAGCTGGTGCGCGATGCGCACCCTACCGCGACTGTGGATACCGTGCGAAACACCAGCATTGGCGCGCCTTCTCAGCCATTTATGGGCCGGAAGGCGCGCCAGTGCTGGTGTGTCTACAATTTTTCGTTGTGCGAGGTCGCCTGCAGGAAGCAACTCAGCGCGCTCGCCGCCGCGCAAATCGCCCAGAGCACGAAGAAGCCCAGGGTATAGACCGCGGTGCGGCCGACCTGCAACGGATGGCCGAGGATCACGAGTTCGGTCGGATCCACCAACGTGAACAGGATACCGACACCCATTCCGGCCGCGATGAACGACGGCCACAGTACCCACATGATGTATTTCGCCATGAGCGTCCTCGCCTGGGTCCGGCCGTCAGTGACTGCCGCCGAGTTCGATCGAGCCGCTGCCGGCGGACCAGTCGCCGGTCAGGCGCCAGGCTCGGCCGGCATCCTCGAGGGTCATGCTCCAGCGTGAACTGTCAATGGCGGGCATTGCGGCGTTGTAGCTGCCATCGGCGGCGCGGGCCAGGAAGACTTCACGATCGAAACCGCTGCGTGTCGGGTGGTGCAGTGTCAGGCGCAGCTGCGGCGTCGCGGGCGCTGCCTCGGCAAAGGTGAGCGCGATACGCCCGTCCGGGGACAGCGACACGCGGGCGCGATAGCCGAGTTCCTGCGCGCGCGCATCGCGGTGCAGGGTCATGTTGATGGCCTTGCCCTGTTTGTAGTAGTCGTCAGCCACCAGGCCGTCGGAACTCTGGATGGCAAAGCCGAGCGTGAGAAATCCGGCGACCACGACAATGGCCGGGCCTGCCATCAGCAGCCACGGCCACGGCTCGCGATACCAGGGGTTCGGCGCGGCGTGACGATGGATCGGTGAAGGGGTGCTCATGACGACTCCTCAGGATTTGAAAAAAATGGACTTCTCGTGCAACGAAAACTCGTCCGGATTGGCCTTGCCCCCGGCATCGAGCGGGACGATGTGAAACTCGATACGGGTGGAACCCTTTTGCGCTTTTTCGGCCGGCGCGCGCAGGTTCAGCGTGAACATCTGCGTGGTGGCGGGACCGATCTCGATCGGCAGGTTGACGCCGCCGACCTTGAGATCCTCGATCCCGGTCGCGGTGATGACCAGCCGGCGCGGTTGTTCCTGCGTATTCATCACCTGCAGGCGATAGACATTCTCGATCAGGCCATCCGCCACTTCGCGCGAGAGCGTGGTGCGATCGCGGATGACGTCAACCTTGACCGGCACGCGCAGATAGAGGCTGACGCCGGCGGCGATGATGATCGTCCACAGCACGGCGGTATAGATCATGACCCGCGGCCGGAACACCCGCCGGATCATTTCCTTCCAGCCCAGGTGCTGGCTGACACCGTTGAGCGAGGCATAGCGGATCAGGCCGGGCGCATAACCCATCTTGTCCATCACCTGGTTGCAGCCGTCGAT
>JBDTSU010000161.1:0-7875 GCA_039930965.1 Betaproteobacteria bacterium | reverse complement strand
GGCCACGGTCGGTGCATCCCATTCGAAACGTTGGGACGTGCCGACCCTGGCGCCTTCAACCGCGGGCGCAACCACGTCGGCGGACACGCCAATCGTCTGTACCAACCGCCCTCCTAGGCGAATGCCCTGATTCATGCATGGCGCGACATAAAAAATTCGGCCAACTTCAGGGCGTGAACGCATTATTTATTTGAATACGCCAATGATACAAGGTTGGCGCCCGCCGTGCTGCGGTGGAAGCAGGCGACAGCCCTGCCGGCCGCGCTCAAACGAGCGCCGTCGGTTTGCCCCATCGCATTGTGCGAACTGACCCCTTACCCTTACCCAGATGGCGTATTGCAGTATCCCCCGTCCCGGCTATAGACGCATGGCGCGGCGTTTCTGCCTAATAGTGCAGTCCCGTTTCCGGCACTGATGCGGAAGGTCGGCGCCCACATATCCGGATGACTTAAATCATGGCCGCGAAATCCTCCGCCGAAGCTACACCTGCCGCGAGTCCCGACATTCAGACGCGCAATACCACCTGTTACATGTGTGCCTGTCGTTGCGGCATTCGCGTGCATCTGCGCGACGGCGAGGTGCGCTATATCGAGGGCAATCCGGAGCATCCTCTCAACAAGGGGGTGATCTGCGCCAAGGGCTCGTCGGGCATCATGAAGCAGTATTCGCCGGCGCGGCTGACCGTGCCGCTCAAGCGCGCACCCGGGACCGAGCGCGGTGCGGGGAAATTCGTCGAGGTGAGCTGGGAAGAAGCGTTTCAGACAATGGAAGAGCGGCTGCGCAAAATCCGCGCAACCGATCCGAAAAAGTTCGCCCTTTTTACCGGGCGAGACCAGATGCAGGCGCTGACGGGCTTGTTCGCGCGCCAGTTCGGCACGCCCAACTATGCAGCGCACGGCGGTTTCTGCTCGGTCAATATGGCTGCGGGAATGATCTACACCATCGGTGGATCATTCTGGGAGTTCGGCGGTCCGGACCTGGACCGCGCCAAGCTGTTCGTGATGATGGGCACGGCTGAAGACCATCATTCTAATCCGCTCAAAATCGCCATCGCGAAATTCAAGCGCGATGGCGGGCGTTTCATCTCGATCAACCCGATCCGCACCGGCTACTCGGCCATCGCCGACGAATGGCTGCCGATCAAGCCGGGCACCGATGGTGCGCTGCTGCTGGCCTTGATCCACGAACTGATCGCGCTCGGCCTGTACGACCGCGAATTCCTGGTGCGCTATACCAACTCCGGCCAGTTGGTCAACATGGACAACGCCAACGACGAATTCGGCATGTTCGTGCGTACCGAAGTGCCGGAAGAAGAAGGCTGTTTCGATCCGCAGAACAAGCTCTGGTGGGATCGGGCAAGCAACCGGGCGGTCGTCACGCACACGGAAGGATGCGATCCGTTCCTGCTCGGCGAGTTCAAGCTGCCGGACGGCACTTCTGTCAAGCCCGCGTTTCAGCTCCTCAAGGAACGGGTCGAGGACTACACCCCCGACTGGGCGGCCGGGATCACCGGCATTCCGGCCGAAGCAATTCGCCGGCTGGCGCACGAAATGGGCATCACCGCGCGCGACCAGAAGATCGAACTGCCCATTGCCTGGACCGACACCTGGGGCAAGGAACACGACGCCGTGACCGGCAACCCGGTCGCCTTCCATGCGATGCGCGGCCTCGCCGCGCATTCGAACGGCTTTCACACCACGCGCTCGCTGGCCATCCTGATGACGCTGCTCGGCACCATCGACCGGCCGGGCGGCTTCCGCCACAAGGCGCCGTTTCCGCGCCCGATCCCCCCCTGCGCCAAAACGCCCAACACGCCGCTGGCAATCCAGCCGAACACACCGCTGGACGGCTTGGCCATGGGCTGGCCCGCCGAGCCGGACGACTTGTTCGTCAACGATGACGGCACGCCGGTGCGCATCGACAAGGCTTTTTCCTGGGAATACCCGCTCTCCGTGCACGGCATGATGCACAACGTCATCACCAACGCCTGGCGCGGCGACCCGTACCCGATCGACACGCTCATGCTGTTCATGGCGAACATGGCGTGGAATTCGACGATGAATACCTCGGAAGTGCGCGACATGCTCAATGACAAGCGCGAGGACGGCGAATACAAGATTCCGTTCCTCGTCGTCTGCGACGCGTTCCAGTCGGAAACCACCGCGTTTGCCGACCTGGTGCTGCCCGACACCACCTACCTCGAGCGCCACGACGTGATGTCGATGCTGGACCGGCCCATTTCCGAGTTCGACGGCCCGGTCGACGCGGTGCGTGTTCCAGTCGTACCACCCACGGGCCAGTGCAAGCCTTTCCAGGAAGTTTTGATCGAACTCGCCGGCCGCTTGAAATTCCCGGCCTTCGTCCGTCCTGGCGGCGAACGCAAATACCGCGACTACCCTGACTTCATCGTCAACTATGAAACCGAACCTGGCTCGGGTATCGGTTTCCTGGCGGGCTGGCGTGGCAAGGGTGGCGAAAAATTCATGCGCGGCGAGCCCAATCCCCGCCAATGGGAAATGTACGCGCAAAACAACTGCGTCTACCACTACAAGCTTCCCGCCTCCTACCAGTACATGCGCAACTGGAACAAGGGCTACCTCGAATGGTCGCAACGCAGCCGTATCCAGCGCTACGCGGAGCCGATCCTGATCCACCTGTACTCGGAAGTGCTGCAAAAATTTCGCCTGGCCGCGCAAGGCAAAGGGATGTCGCGCAAACCGCCGGAGCATCTCAAGAAACGTATCGAGACCTATTTCGACCCCTTGCCGTTCTACTACGAACCACTGGAAGCGCAGCAATCCGATCTCGCCAAATATCCACTCAACGCCGTGACCCAGCGGCCGATGGCGATGTATCACTCGTGGGATTCGCAAAATGCCTGGCTACGGCAGATTCACGCCCACAACCACCTGTTCGTCAATCCACGCGTGGCCCGCGCGGCGGGGATCGAAGATGGCGGCTGGATGTGGGTGGAATCGGCATGGGGCAAGATACGCTGCATGGCCAGCTACTCCGAGGCGGTCGAACCCGGTACGGTCTGGACCTGGAACGCCATCGGCAAAGCCGCGGGCGCTTGGCACTTAGCACCCGGCGCCAACGAATCGCAACGCGGCTTCCTGCTCAATCACCTGATCAGCGAGGAACTTCCCGGAAAGCCCGGCGAAGGAACCATGTCAAATTCCGATCCGGTCACGGGCCAAGCCGCCTGGTACGACGTGCGGGTCCGAATTTACAAGGCCGAGGCCGACGAAGCGAAGGTCACCTGGCCGCAGTTCGCGCCCGTGCCTGCCACGCCCGGTACCGCGGCGACACGACCGCGCTGGCTGGCCTATGTCGCGGGAAGCGGTAAATGGAAGTGACGCAATTCCCGTCACCGGGACGCTCGCCATGACCCAGCTCGCGTTGGTCATCGACCTGAACGTCTGCGTCGGCTGCCATGCCTGCGTGACCAGTTGCAAGCAATGGAACACATCGGGCGCCGCCGGGCCGCTCGCGGATTTCAATCCCTACGACGCCGAGCCGACGGGTACGTTTTTCAACCGCGTGCAGACTTTCGAGGTGGGCGAGTACCCCAACACACAGACCGTGCATTTTCCGAAATCCTGCCTGCACTGCGAAGATCCGCCCTGCGTGCCGGTGTGTCCGACCGGCGCCAGCTACAAACGGCCGGAAGACGGCATCGTGCTGGTTGACGCCGACAAGTGCATCGGCTGCAAATATTGTTCCTGGGCCTGCCCCTACGGCGTACGTGAGCTTGACGAGAAGCGCAAGGTAATGACCAAGTGCACGCTATGCGTGGACCGGATCCACGATACCGCACTACCCGAGAACGAACGCAAGCCTGCCTGCGTACTTGCCTGTCCGACCAGTGCGCGCCTGTTCGGCGACATCCACGATCCCGAGTCGGTCGTGTCGATGGCCATCCGCGAGAACGCCGGCTACGCGCTGATGCCGGAATGGGGCACGCATCCTTCAAATCACTATCTGCCGCGGCGCAAGACGCCGATGCATATCCATGAAGACGAACTCGCGCGCAGCGACAATCCGCTGAAAATAGACGGCCTGCTGCCCAAACCGGCGAAAGCCGAGCCGTCGCTCGACGACGTCACCTCCTGGTAGGCCGAAAAAATGAATCCCGCCTTTTCGGTCATCTTCCTCACCACCCTGATCGGCGCCGCGCAGGGGTTGTTCCTCGCGCTGTTCACGGCACAGTCATATGCGCTGTTCAATCTTTTACCGGTGCAGAAAAGCGAGTCGTTCTATGCTGTCGGATCGCTGATAGTGCTGGTCTTGAGCGCGCTTGGACTCGTCAGTTCGTTTTTTCATCTTGGCCGCCCGGAACGCGCCTGGCGATCGGCCGCGATGTGGCGCACCTCCTGGCTATCCCGCGAAGTGATCGTGCTGCCGGCATTCATGGCGGTAACCCTGCTCTACGGGGCGGCCCATTTCACAGGCTGGAGGCCGGTGATAGTGACGCTGCCGGACGGCATCGTCATCGACGCGACCGTTATCCTGGGTGTTATCGGCACCGCCCTCGCATTTGCCCTGTTTCTTTGCACCGCAATGATCTACGCCTGCCTGCCTTTCCTGCGCGAATGGCATTCGCCACTGACGGTGGTCAACTACACCATGCTGGGTGGTGCATCCGGATTTACCCTGGCCGCGGCCTTCGCCGCCGCCAGCGCGCCGGAACTGACGCGTTTTTACGCCGGCTGGGGCCTCGTCATCACGCTGCTCGCGTTTGCGGCCAGGGCCGCGTCATTGTGGCGGAACGCCCGCCTGCGCCCGAAATCGACGCTGCAGACGGCGATTGGCATCAAGCACCCGCGAATTGTCCAAAAGTCCGCGGGGTTCCTCGGTGGATCGTTCAATACGCGCGAGTTCTTTCACGGCAAGGCAATGTCCACCGTGCGCTCGGTCAAGTGGATTTTTCTCGCCGCCACATTCGTCATTCCGCTACTGCTTCTGGCGGCCGGGCTGCGGACGGCTTCCCCCGTTTCGCTCGCGCTTGCATTCGCCGTGCAATACCTTGGGCTGCTTGCCGAGCGATGGTACTTCTTCGCCGAAGCAAACCATCCGCAGAACCTCTATTACCAGGCAATCGCCTGAACTGGCGCGGCTTTCCGGGTATTTTGGCCTCTGAAGTTCGCCGAATGGCGTACGAGTGGCTCCCTCATTTTTACCCCTGTCGTACCGGCGAACATCCTTAGGGTCTTGTCTTTTCGGGAAAAACAAAGATAGACATCACGCGACTTTTTCGATCGAAAGACCAATTACTTTGAACGGAAGCCCTATGACCGACCAGCTATCGACCGCCATCATGGCGGGCAACGCAGACCTGGTAACCAGCTTGCTGCAAAACGGCGCAGACGGCAACGCGCGGGATGCGACCGGCGCCACGCCGTTGATGTTGGCGGCCGGCAGCGGCAATCTGCCGGTGGTGAAGGTACTGCTGGCAGCCGGGGTCGATGTCAATGCGGTTGACGATCGCGCGTGGGGTGCGCTGATGAAAGCGGTGTACAACGCGGAACTCGACCGGGGTTTTCCCGATGTGGTGCAGGTGCTGATCGAGGCGGGTGCGAATATCGAGGCGCCGATTGCCTATGGCGTGCGGCCGTTGATGCTGGCGGCGGGATACGGCGAGGCGGCGGTCGTGCAGGTGCTGCTTGATGCAGGCGCGGATTTTCGCGCCAGGAATGACGGCGGCAGGACGGCGCTGACGATGGTGCAGGACAAGCACTATGTCGAGGTGATCAATTTGCTGCACGAAAGGGAACAGGAGGCCGGCGAGGGAAATGGTTGCGGTGCAAAGGCTGCGCCAGCCGCGAACGTGGTGACGTTTCACAAGCCCGGCACCCACCACTGATAAATTAACTTACTGGAAAGATCATGCCAGATATGTCGCCTGTTTCCGATCATGCGCAGGACATCGAGCAGCGCATCCTGCGTGTCATGCGCAAGGTGCTGGCAAAGATCGTGCGCGATGTTTCGCCCCGCCCCGGAACGCCAAGTCCGCTGTCGGACGAGACGATTGAGGATATTCGCGAATGCTTCAACCTGATTTCGCTGCGGGAGAGGGAGCTGGCGGAGTCCCGGCACATTACGCCACAGAAACCGTTCTATGCGGACCAGCCGCCGTCGGCCAAACCGGTGAGAATCTCGCGGACGGTGGCGCGTAAAAAAAAGGATGCTGATCCGGCGAAATGACTCGCGCGTGATCGCGTCAATCCGGAAACCGACTCCGCCAGTACTGCCTCATTTCAATCCCTGGCCTCGATGAAACGCAGCGCATGCGAGGAACATCCTCCGCGCGCATGTCCGTATGAACAGCCGGCGAATCAAACCGTCAGTACATCGATTCGATTTCCAGTCGTTCCAATTGGCCATTGCGGTCCGTGTCGTTGTCATCGGCGCGACCAACGGCCAACATTCTTGCCCCGACGCCTGCCCAGTGTTCACATCCACCTTTGACCGCCGCCCGTAATGGCGAAAAGTCGCCCCGCTCCCGCCAGCATGCATAAGCGGCGGTGAGGCGGGGAAACAGCGCGCGCCGCATCCCCTCGAAATTGGCAAAGTAAAAATGCAACGAACACGCCACCTCCTGCGAAAGCAATGCGGGCAGCGTGGAAAGGCAATCGGCAAGGTTGTCTCTCACGGCTCGCGCAAAAATCTCGGCGCGCCGCTGTTCCAGTGCCGCCATCATCTCCGGCCACGCTCTCCCAAGGACTCGATCCGCAGCCACTTCGCCAATTTCGTGAAGCACCACCGTCTCGCTTTCGCTTTCCAGCATCCGGTCCAGCGCGGTTTCCTCGTCGGCGTGAATCCCGTAACAGTCCAGCGCCGACTTGAGCGCACCATCGGATTGTTTGAGCCCCCACAGTTCAATCTTCTCGCGCAGCCAGCGCCGCATCGATTCCTGCCGCAGGTAAATGACGCCATTCTGCATCGCCGCCGGAAACGCCGTGATGTCGCGCGCGTATTCGCAATCGCTGACGACGATGGTCAATCCGTCCCGATGTTCCGTTCGCAGCAGCCTTCCCAGGAAAAAATGCGGCTTGTGAAAGCGCCCGACGCCGGCGCCGTATACCAGCCCCTGCGGCACCAGTTCGCCATTGATCGCGTCAATATCGAAAGGATCAAAATTCTTGCCGGCCACGGGAAGCGAGTCGAACGGGGCCTCTTCCAGTTCATCCCACAGCGCTTCGCGGCGGACCATCCAGTCGCCCAGTTCATCCTTGGAAACACGTTGCGAAAGCGGGACCTCGTACTCCCAGCGAAACAACTCGCGCATTTCAAGAAGATACGTGCACAGGGTCTTGTCCCGCGCATGGCGGGCATCGGAAATATGACAGTTCCTCTGCACGGCCTCCATCAGCGGGACAAAATTCTGCATGGTCATGTCATCACCCGTGACTGGTTTTCATGTGCCTCGACGGCGGCGGATTTCAAACGCCGCGACCGACTGCATGATTTCGGAATAAGGCAGCTTGTCCAACGTAACGTAACGGTCCAGCGCGCGGCGCACCAACACACTTACGTCGCTCACCTCGGCAGCATCCGCGTCATCCGCATTGTCGGACAATACCCTCTGCAATCCATTTAGACCACCACATTGTATTTTCGTTTCCTTCGCGTGCGGCAACGGCTTACTCGAATGCGTCAATTTCAGCGCAAAGGCCGCGTTCTGCTGGAGCAGAGCGCGCGATACGAGGCAGGTTTGCTGCCGCGCGGCATCTTTGCAGCCTACCGCTCCGCGCTCGCCGATGTTCATGCGCTGTGCGAAGCCACATCACACCACACAAGCCACACACACAAGCCACACACACAAGCACACAAGGGGTCAGGTCGTGCAATGCAACATTTCAAATTCGCAAA